>NZ_JBTBFV010000008.1:0-149317 GCF_054786995.1 Mycobacterium sp. ZZG | reverse complement strand
TTCGACTTCGGTGGTGGTTGATCTTGGTGGATCTGACTGGTTAAACCCGCCGCCGCGGGTGTTCATTTCGCCTGGCAGAAATTGAACGACGGGTGGCCGGAATCGATCGCCGAGACCGCGCCCAGCGCGGGAAAACCCCCGGAAAAGCCGCGTGGAATGCGAGTTCGGCGCGATGCCAGGCCCCGCGGCGTTACCGTACGGGCAGGGTCTGCACGGAAGGACGCCGATGGTGGAAACGACGCCGCTCGCTCCCGTCACCCCGCTCGCTGCGCTCGCGCCCCTCGCGCGCCATGGCCGCTTCGTCGGCCGGGTCGGCGGGCTCGCCGTTGCCCTCGGCATCGGGATCGCGATCGCGAACGGTCCCGCCGTCGCGACGGCCGACGACACGACCGCTGGCGCGCAATCGTCGTCCAGTTCCACGTCGGAGAACGACACCGCACGGACCGACACGAGCCGCGACCGAGCCGCCGACCGCGACGTCGACGGTGAGGATGTCGACGACCACCCCACCGACCAACACGACGTCGACGATCACGCTGCCGACGCCAGCGAACAAGACGCAGAAGAAGACGACGCCAATCGTCAGAACGTCGAGCAAGACGTAGACGAAGACGACGAAGTAGCCGCGGCCGATGTTCCGGACGACACCGAGTCACCTCCCACCCGAACCACCGTCGCCGTCACGGCCGCCGAACCCGACGGCGGCGATGCCGCGGACGTGACCGGGGATCGCGACAACAGCCCCGAATCCGCGGCGGTGTGGACGTTGACCGGAGTCGCGCGGCGCGAGGCCGTCCCCGAGTCGACCGTGGCCCCGCTGCCGACCCCTGCCACCAGCCCGCTTGCCACCGAGCAACAACTGGCGGCCGAGCGCATCGCGTCCGAGACCGTCAAGACCTGGCCGGTTCGGCTGATGAAGTTCGTGCTGGGCGCCGGCTGGCTGGCGACCGCCACCCGCCAGTACGACCACATCGGCGGGCCGGACTGGGACAACATCGGCCAACTCGGCCGCTCCGTCGACGAGTACGCGATGGGCGCGGCGTTCCAGCAGCAACTGCTCAATCCGATGACGCCGACGGTCGTCACCCAGGTCGCGCCGCCGCACACCTGGTACGGCCGGGATGTGCCCGGTTCCCGCATCCTCTACGACAACCCCGACACGGTGTACCGCTTCATGGGGGTGAACATGACCTCCACGTACGTGATCAGGGGCCAGTTCGTCAGCGCGCAGCCGGCGGACACCAACTTCAGCGTGCTCACCGGACTGTCCGGCGTCACCGCGGACTACCTCAGCGGCCGCGACATCGACATCGCACCGGACGGCTCGTTCACCATCACCGTCAGCGGCGCCCCGGCCGCGGCGGGCCAGCGCAACCACCTCCAGCTGACCTCCGACACCACGCTGATCGCGGTCCGGAACACCTTGTCGGACTGGACCACTCAGTCGCCGATGACGCTGAGCATTGAACGGCTGTCCGGGCCGCGCAACAGCCTGTTCAGTCAACTCGGCGGCTTCGCGATCCCGGGGCTGGGGCCCCTGGTGACCAGGAGTCCCCTGCTGACCGCGCTGGTGTCCTTGATTCCACCGATGAAGGAGCCGCCGCGGATCCTGCGCGGCGCGTTCACCGCAGTGATCGTGGCGCTCGGCCTGGGCATGGAGTCGAAGTACATCAAGGTCGCCACCACCGACCCGCAGACCGGTGAACGGGTGGCGCCCAATGTGCTCAAAGACCCGTCCCGCAATGCGGAGTTCCTCGCCACGCAGCTGCAGAGCGCCGGGTACTTCCACTTGGCCGACGACCAGGCCCTGGTCGTCAGCGTCACCCCGGGCAACGCGCGCTACTTCACCGTCCCGGTCACCAATCTGTGGACGATCACCGGCGATTACTGGAACGAACAGACCAGCCTCAACAACGCGCAGGCGCTGCCGAATCCGGACGGCACCTACACCTTCGTGATCTCGCCCACCGATCCCGGCGTGCACAACTGGGTCTCGACCGGCGGCCTGAACAAGGGCACGCTGTCGCTGCGGTTCCAAGACCTCGACCTGAACGCGGCGCCGACTCCGACGGTCGACGCCCAGGTTGTTGCCCTGCCGGACCTGCCCGCGGTGCTACCGCCGACCACGATCTACCTCAGCGCGGCACAGCGTCAGGAGCAGCTCGACATCCGGCGCGCTGCGTTCGACCGCCGTTTCGCCGTCGCCGACTGAACCGCTCAGTGCTTGGCTTTGCGCCCGAACGGCAACACGTGCATGACCGCTACGACGAGCGCGCCGACCACGAGGCCGATCACCGCTGACGCGGCGGTGTTGACCAGCCAGGCCAGTGCCGCCCCGACCCCGCCGACGTGGTGGACGTACTCCTCGGCGTGATGCACCAGGCTGTAGGGCCCGTGCCAGCCCAGTTCGTCGGTGCCGATGAGCAGGATGTGCCCGCCGACCCAGAGCATCGCCACGGTGCCGATCACCGACAGCGCCGACAGCAGCTTCGGCATCCCGGCGACCAGACCGCGGCCGACTTTCTGGGCGAACGCCGACGAGCGTTCGGTCAGGCGCAGGCCGATGTCATCCATCTTCACGATGCCCGCGACGACCCCGTACACGACGGCGGTGATGGCCACGGCGACCACGAGCAGGATGACCAGGCGGGGCACGAACGGCTGGTCGGCGACCTCGTTCAGAGCGATCACCATGATCTCGGCCGACAGGATCAGGTCGGTGCGGATCGCGCCGGTCACCATGAACTTCTCGGCGTCCGCACCCAAGATGGCCGCGGGCGCTCCGTGCGTCTCGTGACCACGGATCATGCCCCAGACCTTCTCGGCGCCTTCGAAGCACAGGTAGGTGGCGCCCAGCATCAGGATCGGCGTCAGCAACCACGGCGCGAACTGACTCAACAGCAACGCCACCGGCAGGATGAAGAGGACCTTGTTGCGCAGCGATCCGATCGCGATGCGCTTGATGATCGGCAGCTCGCGCTCGGCGGCGATGCCGTGCACGTATTGCGGCGTGACCGCGGTGTCATCCACCACCACGCCGGCGGCCTTGGCCGTCGCCTTGCCCGCGGCGGCGCCGATGTCGTCGACGGAGGCCGCCGCCAGCCGGGCCAGCGCGGCGACGTCGTCGAGAAGCGCGAACAAGCCTCCGCTCACCGGGTCCTCCTGCTCGCTACGGCGGTCATGGGCGAAGGTTACCCAACGCAGGCCCACTCAGCCCTGCGCGGTGGAAACACCCGCGCCGCGCCAGTGCCGAACCGGCCGGGATGCTCCAAAGACTCATGCGGTGACCTGCGGTTGAGTTAGTTTTAGGGACTGGTCGCCAACCGCACGGGCGGGAGCCGTCGGCGGCGGTCGACAGCTGGGGGTGCGCGATGGCGTCTTCGATCCGCCCGTGGGTGACCGCCGGGGTCGCCGTGTCCAGCGTGGCTGTGCTTGCGGTGGCGCCCCTGGAACCGACATCGACGTTCACCGACGTCCGGATCACCAACTCGGCGGTCGACCTGACCGCGGCGCCGAATCCGCTCGAGTTCTACCCGCAGGTGCTGATGCGCTCGCTGGCCAACGCCGGCGACCGGCTCGATGAATTCTTGCATGCGCCGCTGCCGATCGTCAGAGCGGTCGCCGAGAACCAGTACAACTCGCTCGCCGAGGTCGTGAACGCGATCGGCACCGGCGATGTCGTCGCGGTGGTTCGGGCCGTCGTCCGCGCCATCGCCGACCCTGTGATCAACCTGGCCAGGGTGGCCGGTTCGGGTGAGCCGTTCCGCACCGCGGCCAGCGTGATCATCCGGCTGGCGCTGCCGATCGCCAGCGGCGTGATCGCCGCCGGGTCAGCGGCCGGCGACGTCGCCGAGGCGCTGCTGCACCTTGACGTCGTCGGCACATTGGGGGCCGTGACCAACATCCCGGGGCGCATCGCCGACGGGTTTCTCAACGGCCGGGTGGATGAAACCGAGGACTCGTCGTACGGCCTGCTGAGCCCGGTGGTGGAAGCTCCAGTCGTCGATCAGCTCACCGGACCGGTGGCGCACCTGGTCGATTCCCTGCAGGCGGTCGGCGAAACCCTGTCCGCATCCGCCGGCACGGGTAGCGGATCTGTCGGCATGGGTACCGGATCGGCCGGTACGGCTACCGGACCGGCCGAGCCCCCGGATCCCGGCGCCGTCACCGTGCCGCTGCCCAGGCCCGAGACCCCGGCCGCCACCACCCTGGCGCCGCAGCCCCCGCGCGCGTCCGCACCGAACGATCCAGCCCCCGCCGAAGACAACCCCCCACGGAGGAGAGCGAAAACCCGTCGGAGACCGTCGAGAACCCCGACGACGATGTGACCGAAGCGGACCCGTCGACGGCGGATCCCGGAACTGGGAACGCCGGCGGGCACGCGGGCCCGGCCGAACCGGGCACCACCGCGACTCCGCCCGAGGAACCGGCCGACGACGCACACGCGGGCGGTACCGGCGAATCGGCCGACGACTCAGGGCCGAGCGGGGCCGCCGACGCCGGGTAACGGGCACACCGGCACGTTTGGGCCCACCACGGCGGGGTAATGCCTCGCCCCATGAACGCTGAGTGGACACGGGTGCTCGCCGCGTCCGGCCGCGCGCCGGGTATCAGATATACCGACACCTCCAGAGCCGACCGGTGAGCAGCGAAACCCCCTCCCCCGCCGTCCTTTTCGACATAGACGGGACGCTGGTGGACTCGAACTATCTGCACGTGTACGCCTGGTTGCGCGCGTTCGACGCCGAGAATGTGCCCGCTGACGGTTGGCGCATCCACCGCTGCATCGGCATGGACGGCACCACACTGGTGCGCACCCTTGCCGGCGATGCGAGCCAGGACGTGGTCGACACCCTCAAGGACCGCCACAGCGAGTTCTACAAGGAGACAGCCGGGCTGCTGACTCCGCTTCCGGGTGCGCGTGATCTGCTCCGCCGGGTGGCACAGCTGGGCCTGCAGGTGGTGCTGGCCACCTCGGCTCCCGAAGACGAATTACGCATCTTGCGTGACGTTCTCGATTGTGACGACGTGGTGTCGGCGGTGACCTCGTCGCAGGACGTCGACACCGCCAAACCGAAACCCGACATCGTCCGGGTGGCGCTCGACCGTGCCGGGGTCACCGCCTCGGACGCGGTGTTCGTCGGCGACGCGGTGTGGGACTGCGAGGCCGCCAGACGTGCGTCGGTGCCCTCGATCGGGGTGCTCAGCGGCGGGGTGTCCCGTGGCGAACTGCTCGAGGCCGGGGCGAAGGACGTCTTCGAGGACGCCGGGGAGCTGCTCGCCCAACTCGACACCAGCATCATCGGCGAGCTGGCGCGCCGCGTCAGCCCGTGATCTCGGCCAACCGTCGCTGCGAGGCCTGACTGCGCACGCGTTGCGGCCACCAGAACCATCGCCCGAGCAGTGCGGCGACCGCCGGCGTCATGAACGAGCGCACGATGAGCGTGTCGAACAACAGCCCGAGCGCGATGGTGGTGCCCACCTGTGCCATCACCGTCAGGTCGCTGAACGCGAACGACGCCATCGTGAATGCGAAGACCAGACCAGCTGAGGTGACCACCGATCCGGTGCCGGCCATCGCGCGGATGATGCCGGTCTTCAGTCCTCCGGGAAGCTCCTCTTTGAACCGCGACACCAGCAGCAGGTTGTAGTCCGATCCGACGGCGAGCAGCAGGATCACCGCCATCGGCAATACCATCCAGTGCAACTCCAGCCCGATGATGTGCTGCCACAGAAGCACCGACAGGCCGAAAGACGCACCGAGGGAGACCAATACGGTGCCGACGATCACCGCCGCGGCCACCACACTGCGGGTGATGATCAGCATTATGGTGAAAATCAGTGTGACGGCGGCGATCCCGGCGATCAACAGGTCGTAGAATGCGCCATCGCCCATGTCCTTGTAGGTGGCCGCGGTGCCGGCGAGGTACACCGTGGACCCTTCCAGAGGCGTGCCCTTGATGGCCTCCTTGGCCGCGGTCTTGATGGGCTGCACCCGCGAGGTTCCCTCGATCGTCGCAGGGTCGCCCTCGTGGGCGATGATGAACCGCACCGACTTGCCGTCCGGGGAAATGAAATTCTCCATGCCGCGTGTGAAGTCGTCGTTGTCGAAGGCCTCGGGCGCTAGGTAGAACGAGTCGTCGTTCATCGAGTCGTCGAACGCCTCACCCATGGCATCGGCGTCCTCGGACTGCGACGCCATCTGGTCCTGCATGCCCTTCTGACTCTGATACATCGTCAGCATCATCGACTGCATGTTGCGCATCGACTCGATCTGACTGGGCAACAGTGCAATCAACTGCGGCATCAGCGCATCGAGGCGTTCCAGGTCGGGAACGAGTTCCTGGATGTCGTCGGTCAGCGGGTTGATGCCGTCGAGGGTGTCGAACACCGACCGCATCGCGTGGCAGACCGGGATGTTGTAGCAGTGCGGTTCCCAGTAGAAGTAATTACGGACCGGGCGGACGAAGTCGTCCAGATTGGCGAGGTAGTCCCGCACTTCGGCGATGTCGACAGCCGTCTTCTTGGTCTTAAGGACCATGTCGTGGGTGGTGACCGACATCTGCGTCATCAGGCTCTGCATCTTCGTCATCGTGTCGACGTTGGTCTGCATCGCATCGGCCTGCACCAGCATGTCGGCCATCCGGTCCTGCATGTACTTCTCGTTGAGACGCTGCGTGGTCCCCCGCATGCTCATCTGGAACGGAATCGTCGTGTGCTTGATCGGTTTGCCATCGGGGCGGGTGATCGTCTGCACCCGCGCCACCCCGGGCACGCGGAAGATCGACTTGGCGATCTTGTCGATGACGAGGAAGTCCGCGGGGTTACGCAGGTCGTGGTCGCTTTCGACCATCAGCAGCTCGGGGTTCATCCGGGCGCTGCCGAAATGCCGGTCGGCGACGGCATAACCGACGTTGGCGGGAACATCGGAGGGCAGGTAATCGCGGGCGTCGTAATTGGTCTTGTAGCCCGGCAGCGTGACGAGGCCGACCAGCGCCAGCGTCAGCGTCGCGGCCAGCACCGGACCCGGCCAGCGCACCACCGACACCCCAATGCGCCGCCAACCGCGGGAGCTGATCGCCCGCTTGGGGTCGAACAGCCCGAAGCGGCTGCCGATCGCGACGACGGCGGGTCCCAGCGTCAGCGCCGCGAGCACAGCGACGAACGTGCCCACCGCGCAGGGCACCCCCATGGTCTGGAAGTACGGCAACCGGGTGAAGCTCAGGCACAACATCGCCCCGGCGATGGTCAGACCGGAGCCGAGCACGACGTGTGCGGTGCCGCGAAACATGGTGTAGTACGCCGTTTCCCGGTCCTCCCCCGCGTCGCGGGCCTCCTGATACCGTCCGATCGCGAAGATGGCGTAATCGGTCCCGGCGGCGATCACCATCAAAGTCAGCAGGCTCGTCGCGAACGTCGACAGGCCGATGATCTCGGCATCGGCCAGGAAGGCGACGATGCCCCGCGCCGCACCCAGTTCCGCGAACACCATGAACAGGATCAGGACCATGGTGGCCACCGATCGGAAGACGAGCACCAGCATGACGGCGATGACGCCGATGGTGATCATCGTGACCCGGAAGACGCTCTTGTCGCCGGCGTTGTGCTGGTCGGCGACCAGCGGCGCGCCACCGGTCACGTAGGCCTTGATTCCCGGCGGCGCCGATGTCTGCTCGACGATCTCGCGGACCGCGGCCACCGCCTCGTTGGCCCGCGGCTCGCCTTGGTTGCCTTGCAGGTATACCTGCACATAGGCCGCTTTGCCGTCGGTGCTCTGCGCGCCCGACGCGGTCAGCCGATCGCCCCAGAAGTCGGCGACGTGCTGGACGTTGGCGGTGTCGGCTTCCAGTTTGTCGACGAGGTCGTCGTAGTAGCGATGCGCCGCGTCGCCGAGTGGCTGTTCGCCTTCGAGCACGATCATCGCGCTGCTGTCGGAGTTGAACTCGTCGAAGTTCGCGCCGACGCGCTTCATGGACACCAGCGACGGCGCGTCGTTGGCGCTCATCCCGACGGTGTGTTCTTCACCGACCTTTTCCAGCGACGGGACCGCGACGTTCGTCAGGACGGTCAGCAGAATCCAGCCCACGAGGATGGGCAGCGCCAGGACACGGATGAGCCTGCCGATCCCGGACCGCCCGGCACCTGCCACTTGCCCCGCCCCCGATCCGGCCCGCCGCACGCGTGACACTTCGTGTGTCGCGTGTCATACGTCTAGCCCGTCAAACCATTGGCTGTCAACTGCACGTTGACAGCCGATTCACAGGTTGATCAGCGGGTTTGTGCGCAGTGAGCCGCGCGGTGGTCGGCGCTGTCAGAGACCGAGGCGCGCCGGCGCAGCACGCGATCGGACCGGCACGACCGGCCTAGGCTGGCCGGATGGGCAGCAGCGAGGAGCGTGCCGGCATCGAGCTGACCAATCTGGATCAACCGCTGACCGACGACGCCGGGGCCACCAAGCGCGACCTCGTCGACTACCTGGACGCGGTCGCCGATCACATCGTGCCTGTGCTCGCCGGCAGGCCGTTGACGGTGCTGCGGGCGCTGCGGGGCCGCGCCCCGTTCATGCAGAAGAACGTCCCCAAGTACACCCCGGAATGGCTACGCACGACGTCGATCTGGGCAGAGGCGTCGCAACGTCAGATCCGGTACGCGGTCTGCGACGACCGGCGCACGCTGCTGTGGTTGGCCAATCAGCGCGCCGTCGAATACCACCCGGCGCTGGGGCCGGCCGGCGACATCTACCGCCCCACACATCTGATCCTCGACCTGGACCCGCCGGACGGCGCCGACTTCGCCTCCGTGGTGACCGTCGCCCACCTGGTGCGGCAAGCCCTGACCGACTGCGGACTGGCAGGGGCGGTGAAGACCAGCGGCTCGCGCGGTCTGCACATCTTCGTCCCGATCGACGACAGCGCACCCGTCGACGACGTGGCGGCCGCGACGCGCGCCCTCGCCGCCCGCGCCGAGGCGCTGGACCCGGCCCTCGCCACCACCGCGTTCATCGTCGCCGACCGCGCGGGAAAGGTGTTTGTCGACGCGACCCGCGCGGGCGGCGCCACCGTCGCCGCGGCCTACAGTCCGCGGCTGCGTCCCGGCACACCGGTGTCGTTTCCGGTGGCGTGGTCGGATCTGGATCGGGTGCACCCCCGCGACTTCACGGTGCACACCGCTACCGGGCTCCTCGGCGGCGCCGACCCGTGGACGGCCGAGATGCCCGCGCCGCAACGGCTGCCCGGCGAGCTGATCGAGCACGGCCGGACCATCCCGGTCGCGCGCGTGGCCGCGATGCACGAAGGCAAGCGCCGCGCGGCGCGCCTGCGGGCGCAGTCCGACTCCGGGTCCGAGCAGAACGGCTAACCGTCGGCGGGTTTGACGATCGTCGCCTTGGTCAGGCCGCTGACCGTCAAGACCGGCAGCAGGATGGGGTTGACCACGAGCTCGATGGAGTCCACGTGCTCGAAGAGGACGTTGATGGCGCCGCTGTCGAGGTACTCCACGGCGCTCAGATCGACGAGCAGCCTGCGCCCCTTCCCGTCGACCGCGGCGCCGACGGCCTCGGAGAACGCCGCGATGTTGCTCATGTCCAGCTCGCCGGCGGCCGTCAGCACCACCGAACCGTCCTCCTGACGGTGGGTGTGCAGGGTCAGCGGGGTGGCCATCATGTGATCCTGGCGGTCATGCGGACAGTGGTGCCCGTGGTCTGGGAGTCGATGGTGACATCCTGCATCAAGGCCTCCATCAGTGCGATGCCCCTACCCCGGTGCAGGGCGGGGATCTCGGCAGGCGTCTTCCACGTCCCGGAATCGGTGACGGTCAGGTACACGGTGTCGGGCAGCGCGATGGCGCACAGCCGGACCCGGCCCGGAAGCTCGCGGTGACCGTGCTCGATGGCGTTGGCCAGCGCTTCGCCGACCGCGATCAGCACGTCCAGCGACTGCTCGTGGGACACCCCCACCGCGGACAGCCAGTCCCGCAGCGCGGTGCGGCTGGCGGCCAGTTCCCCGACGTCGGCGGGGAAGTCGAGATCCAGCGGCGCGGGCTGGCGGTAGAGCAGCAGCGCGACGTCGTCGTGGTAGCCGTCGGCGGGTGCCAGCCGGGACATGATCACGTTGGCCAGCTCGTCGAGCGCGGTGGCCCGGTTGTCCTGGACGACGTCCGTCGCGCGGGCGATCCCGTCGTCGATCGATTCCCGTCGGCGTTCGACCAAACCGTCGGTGTAGAGCAGCAGGGTGGACCGCGGCGGCATCGTCTCCCGCTCCTCGGTGCGGTGCGGCGGACTCTTGAGACCGAGCGGGGTCGCGCGGGCTCCTTCCAGCAGCCGGGTCGACCGGTCCGCGGTGACCAGGATCGGTGGCGGGTGACCCGCGCACGAGTACACCAGCTCACCGTTCTGCGGGTCGAGCACCGCGCAGAACGCGGTGGTGCAGCGCGCCCCGGGCAGCCGGGCCGCGAACCGGTCCAACCCTGACAGCGCCGCCGCCGGGCTCGGGTGTTCGAGCAGCAGGGCGCGGCAGGCGCTGCGCAGCTGACCCATGATCGTGGCGGCGGTGAGTCCGTGGCCGACGCAGTCACCGACGATCAGTCCGATGCGGCCGTCATCGAGGTTGACGACGTCGTACCAGTCGCCGCCGACCTGCAGCGGGCTGGTGGCCGGCTGATACCGGACGGCGAAGCCGCTGGACAGCGACGGCCCCAGGATCGCGTGCTGCAGGGCCAGCGCGGTCTCGCGCTGCTGGTCGATCTGATGGACGCGCTGCAGCCCCTGCCCGAGCCGGCCGGCCAGCACCGTGAGCAGCGTGTGATCCTCGGCGGTGAAGCGCCGCCGCTCGAACAGCTCGATGTAGATCACAAGCACGCCCTGCGGATGGCGCAACGCCACGCCGGCGGCGCCGGCGGTCGAGGTGTCCGGGTCGAGCAGCTGGTCGTCACGCAACGCGGTGATCACCGTGCGGGTGTGCGGGGGCAGGTCGTCCCAGCGCGCCGGCTCGCCGACACACACCAGGTGCGGATCCGCCGACTCAAAGTCGCGGTCCCCGGCGTCGGTCCAGGTGACCGCCAGCACGCGTCGAGCGCCCCACACCGCGGCGAACTCCTCGCTGGCGGCGAGCACCGCCTCGTCGAGGGTGTCGGATTGGGCGAGTTGCTCGTTGAGCGAGGCCAGCGCGGTCTCGCGCTGCACGATGTAATGCTCGGCACTGACGTCGCGCAGGGTTCCGACCACGACGTCGCGCCCAGTCTCGGGATCCTCGGTGTGGGTGAACGTCATCGCCACCCACAGCCGGTGCCCGTCGCGATGGGTGACGGGCACCGCGCCGATGCTGCCGTGCCGGTCGGTCAGCAAGCTGTCGAAGGCGTCCTGCACGCGCCGGTACGCGTCGGGATCGTGCTCGGCAGACGGCCACCACGGGTACACGGGCCGGTACGGCAGGCCGGCCGAGTCGAAGCCGAGGATGTCGGTGAAGGCCGGGTTGATCTCGATCACCGCACCGTCCTCGTCGCAGACGAAAAAGGCCTCCTGCAACGAATCGACCAGCGCCGAGCGCCAACGGGCGTGATATTCACGCAGCCGGGCGAGCTCAACGTTGGTGCGCACCCGCGCGAGCAGCTCGGCGGCCGCGAACGGCTTCACCAGGTAGTCGTCGGCGCCGGCGCGCAGGCCGTCGATCGACGCCTCCTGGCCGGCGCGCGCCGAAAGCAGCAGCACCGGCAGGGCCGCGGTGCGCCGGTCGGCGCGTAGCTCGGCGACCAGTCCTAGCCCGTCGAGGCGGGGCATCATCACATCGCTGATTACGAGATCGGGCGGGCTGGCCCGGATCGCCTCCAGGGCCGTGTGCCCGTCGACGACGGCCTCGACCCGGTATCCGTCCGAGCGCAAGAGCCGGCTCAGATATTCGCGCATGTCGGCGTTGTCGTCGGCGACCAGCACCCGCGCCTGCGCGGCGGCGGTGGCGGCCCCGAACGCCAGTCCCGTTCCGGCTCCGGCCGGCTCGCCCGCGGCGGGTTCACCCATGGCGGGGATCCACCGCAACGCCTCCTCGACGTAGGCGTTGGCGGCTCCCGCACCGCCGCGGGGGTGGCTCGCCGGCGCGATGGCATCCTCGGGTAGATGGGCAGCGCCGATGGG
Source organism: Mycobacterium sp. ZZG (assembly GCF_054786995.1). Classification (NCBI taxonomy): domain Bacteria; kingdom Bacillati; phylum Actinomycetota; class Actinomycetes; order Mycobacteriales; family Mycobacteriaceae; genus Mycobacterium; species Mycobacterium sp. ZZG. Next base: position 137,193 of record NZ_JBTBFV010000008.1, on the reverse strand, counting down.
CAAGCGGATCGTGAACGTCGTTCCCCGCCCTTCGACGCTGTCGGCGGCGATCGTGCCGCCGTGCAGCGTGATGAGCTCCTTGACCAGGGCCAGCCCGATGCCGCTGCCCTCGTTGGACCGCGCCTTCGCGTTCTCGATGCGGTGGAAACGTTCGAACAGGCGCGGCATCTCCTCGGCGGGCACACCGGAGCCGGTGTCGGCGACGACCACCACCGCATCGCGCCCGTCTCTGCGCACCCGCACCGTCACCCGTCCGTCGAAGGTGAACTTCAGCGCGTTCGACAGCAGGTTGAAGATCACCTTCTCCCACATGTCGCGATCGAGGTACACCGGCTCGTCGAGCGGTTCGCAGTCGACCTCGAAGACCAGGCCGGCGCGCTCCATCGCCGAACGGAACACGCTGGCCAGCTCGGCGGTCAGGGCGCCGAGGTCGACCGGTTGATAGAGCGCCTGGGTGCGACCCACCTCGATCCGGGAGAAGTCCAACAGCGCGTTCACCAGCTTGGCGAGCCGTAATCCGTTGCGCCACACCACATCCAACTCTTGCCGGGTCTCCTCGTCGACACCGTCGGCCCGGCGCAGTTCCGAAACGGGGTCCAGGATCAGCGTCAGTGGGGTCCGGAACTCGTGGCTGATGTTGGAGAAGAAGGCGGTCTTGGCGCGGTCCAGTTCGGCCAGCTCCTCGGCCCGCCGCTGCTGGGCCCGGTAGCTGCGTGCCAAACCGATGCCGGCAGCGATGTGCGCCGCCACCAGGGTGACGAAGCCGCGGTAGGCCTCGTCCAGGAGCCGGTATCGGTTCAGTCCGGCGACCAGGAAGCCGCTCGGCGAACCGCCCTGATGCAACAGCGGCACCAGCAGGGCCTGGACCGGGGGTTTGCGCCAGTCCCCGGTCGGCAACGACGGGTAGGCGTCCTCGTCGAGGTCGACCAGCACCGATTCCCCGCGGGCCAGGGCGGCGAGCGGCCAGGGCCGATCGGTACCGGGTGCCAGTCGCTCGGGCACCGCGGGATGTCCCGCGGCGATACCGCTGGCGCCGGCCAGCCGTGCCGACCCGTCCTCGTCGAACAGATAGGTCAGCGTGAAGGGCAGGTCGCGAAGATTCTGATCCAGCTGTCGGTCGACGAAGCGCAGGATCTCCTCCTCGGCGCGCACCAAGCTGGGGTCGGATCCGAGGTCGCGCAGCGTCGCCATTCGGCGCTCGCCGATCACCCGCACGGTGTCCTCGCTGACGACGCACAGCATGCCGACCACCCGGCCCTCGTCGTCGCGCAGCGGGCTGTAGGAGAACGTGTGGTAGGTCTCCTCGGTGTAGCCGGACCGCTGCAGGAACAACAGCAGCGCTGTGTCCCACGTCGCTTCGCCGGTCGAGAGCACCTTTTCGATGCGCGGACCGATGTCCTCCCAGATCTCGGCCCACACCTCGCGGGCGGGCCGGCCCAGTGCCCACGGGTACTTCCGGCCGAGGGTGTCGCGCCGGTAGGCCTCGTTGCAGAAGAACGTCAGGTCAGGTCCCCACGCCATCCACATCGGGAACCGCGACGTCAGCAGGATGCTCACCGCGGTCAACAAGCTCTGCGGCCACCGGTCCGGCGGACCGAGCGGCGTCGCCGCCCAATCGACCCGGGCGTGATCGCGGCCGACTTCCCCACCGTCGGCGAAAACGCTTGCCGGAGAGGGCCCGTCGGGCTGAGCGCCGCTCATCGCAGACCAGCGCTCAAAGTCCGGGCGTCCGCCGCCACGCCGCTGCGGCCGCACACGTCCTGCACGCTCTGTTGAGGATTCACGCGTCCGGCAACCTTCACTCGGACGGCTCGGACGAGCGCACGGCACGCGGCATTGCCGCATTATTCCACTGGATCGCCGTCCGCAAACACGTTCGGGGACGCCGTCAGGTGTGGGCGGTCGCGGTCTGGGGGCCGAACTCGTTGGACACCGGCACGACCACGTCGGCCGGGAACCCACCACGGCGGGCATGCTCGCGAACGGCGTCCTCGTCGTCGGCCTCGTGGATGCAGTACACCTTGTCCCCCGCCACGTAGCTGGTGATCCATCGGTAGGGGACGCCGAGGGACTGCATGGCGGCGTTGGACTTCCGGGCGATCTCGGCGAGCTGCTCCTCGGTGAGCTCCGAGGCGCCGGGGATGTTCCGCTCGATGAGGAACCGTGACATGGTGCCCTCCTGACACTCGATGGATTTGCCCGTATCCGGGCCTGATCCACGGTGCACCGCCGACGCCGTCCGCGTCATCGGGGAAACCTCCCCACCTGGCGCCGGCAACCGCCCCAGACCGGTCGTTTTCCCTGGTGGGACCGGTCGATTGCGGCTAGCATCGGTCCGTGACGCTCACCGAGCGCGAGCACGAACTCGATCAGCTCGCGGCCCGGGGCGCCGCGGCACGCACCGGGCGCGGAGGCGCGGTGCTGGTGTGCGGCGAATCCGGCGCCGGCAAGACGTCGTTCGTCGAAGCGTTCGTCGCGGATCTGCCCGCCGACACCCGGGTGCTCTGGGGCGCGTGCGGCCCGCTGTCCACGCCCCGCCCCCTGGGCCCGCTGCGAGATGTCGCTTCGGGTTTCACCGCCGCGACGCGCAAGCACCTCGCCAACGGCGACCAGCCCTACGACATCTTCGTCGCGGTGTTCGAGGACCTGCATGCGCATCCGTCGGTGCTGGTGCTCGACGACCTGCAATGGGCCGACCAGGGCACGATCGATCTGCTGCGGTTCCTGCTCCGCCGCGCGGCGCAGTCGCATCTGCTCATGGTCGGCATCCTGCGCGACGACGAGGTCAGCGTCACCCACCCGCTGCGCGGCCTGCTCGGCGACGTCGCGCGTTCGCCGCACGGCCTGTCGCTGACACTGCCCGCACTGAGTCCGGCGGCCATCGCGGCGATGGTCGGCGACCGTGACGTCGACCCCGACCGACTGCACCAGATCACCGGCGGGAACGCATTTTTCGTGTGTGAGATGCTCGACCACGACGGGGTCGAGCTGCCCGTCACCGTGCGCGATCCTGGCCCGCACCGCGAACCTCGACACCGCGGCATGGGATCTGCTGCACCTGCTGACGTGCGCGCCCGGCGCGATCGGAGACCACCTGCTGATCGGGCTCGGCGTGACGTTGCCGGCGCTGCGCGCCCTCGACCAGGCGAAGTTGATCAGGCGCGACGCCCGGGGGGTCGCCTTCCGCCACGACCTGTGCCGGCGGGCGATCGCCGAGGTCATGCCGCCGGGCGCCGAGCCAGGTCTGCACCGCCGTTTCCTCGACGCACTGCGTGAGGCCTGCGACGAGGATCCCGCCGTGCTGACCCACCATGCGCTCGGCGCAGGCGACGGAGCCCTGATCACCGCCGCCGCCGCGCAGGCCGGGCGGACCGCGGCCAGGTCCGGCGCCCACACCCAGGCGTGCGAGTTCTTCCAGATCGCGTTGGAGCGCGGCGGTCTGCTCGGCGACCGGGCCGAGGCCGAACTGCTCGAACAACTCGCCGACGAGTATTACCTGACCGACCGTCTCGACGACGCGATCGGCGCGTGCCGTCGCGCGATGCGGATCCTAACAGGCATGGACTCCCCCGTCGCGGTCAGCGCCAACCACCACTCACTGGCGGTGTACGAGTGGTACAACGGCAACCGCGCGGCCGCCGACCAGCACGTCACCGACGCCATCGCCGTCCTCGATCAGGCTGTTCCACAACAGAATCCGAGCCGGGCATGTCAGCTCGGACACGGCTTCGCCATGCGCGCGTTCCTGGCCGTGCAGTCCAGCCGGGTGGACGCGGCGGCCGAGGCGCTGCGCCGCGCGAGGGAGCTTGCCGCCGAGGCCGGCGACCCCGCGCTTTCGGTGCGCGTGCGCCTCGTCGGGTACTACTGCGACATCCTCGCCGGCCGGGTCGCCGTCCGCGACCGGTTGCTGGCCGAACTGGCGGCCGGTCCCCGCCACATCGACGAGACGTACTCGGGCGGCTACACCAACCTGACGTACTTCGACGTCGAACAACGCCGGCTCGATGCCGCGGCTGCACTGCTGGACACCAGCATCCCGCTGATGGTGGAACACGATCTCCCAATCTGCCGGATGGTGCAACTGGGTTCGCGGAGCCGACTGCACCTGCTGGTCGGCGACTGGGACGACGCGCTGGCCGACGCCCAGACCGTGCTCGGCAGTCCGAGCGCCCCGCTGGCGCGGACGTGGCCGCTGCTGATCCGCGGCCTGATCGCGTTACGCCGTGACGGTCACGACGGCGGGGCGATCGACGACGCGTGGGACCTCGCCTGCCGCTTCGGCGAAGTGGTGCGGATGCTGCCGGTCGCGTCGGCGCTGGCCGAACGGATGTGGCTGACCGGTGTGTCCGACGCACGTATCCCGGAATGCCAGGTGTTGATGAATGATTCGAGTACCGAGGGACTGGAGTGGTCTCGCGGCGAGCTGGCGATGTGGTTGAGCCGCATCGGTACACCGGTGTCCGTGACGGGGCGGGTCGCCGAACCGTTCCGGCTCCTGTCGGCCGGCCGGCACGACGAGGCCGCCGAGGCGTTCCACCGCCTGGCGATGCCGTATGACGCGGCGCTGGCGCTCGTCGACTCCGTCGAGCCTGCGGCCGCGCGCCGCGGGCTCGATGTGCTCGACCGGCTGGGCGCGGACGCGGTGGCCGGCAAGGTTCGTGCGGGGCTGCGGGCGGCCGGGGCGGGTACGGTGCCCGGCCCGCGGCGGGCTTCGACACTGTCCAACCCGGCCGGGCTCACCGCCCGACAGGTCGAGGTGCTGCGACTGCTCGGCGACGGTCTGACCAATGCCGAACTGGCCGAACGGTTGTACCTGTCGATCAAGACCGTCGACCATCATGTCTCGGCGATCCTGACCAAGCTCCAGGTGGCCGGGCGCCGTGACGCGGTGCGCAGGGCGCGGGAGGTCGGCATCCTCACCTGAGGAGGTGGTGTGGTGGTGCGGTGGTGCCGGACGAACAGACGAAAAATGGGTGGTCGCTCCCGATGTCGGCAGGCCGTCGGCCCGCGACCGTTTGGGTAGCCGGTCGGTCAGCGGCCGCGGTACCCACCGACAGATTCGAGGACACCATGACCTCTGCTAACGCCGGCGTGGCGAGCGATCCCGACGCCGATCGTCAACTGAAAGCCAAACATCGTGCGCTGTGGGCATCGGGTGACTATCCCGCCGTGGCCGCGGACCTGATCCCCACCCTGGGCACGCGGCTGGTCGAGGCCTGCGGCATCGGCGCCGGGCAACGAGTGCTCGATGTCGCGGCGGGGTCGGGCAACGCAGCCATCCCGGCCGCTTCGGCCGGCGCCACCGTCGTCGCCTCAGACCTCACCCCGGAACTGTTCGACGCCGGGCGCGCGATCGCCGCCGACCGCGGCGTGCAGCTCGACTGGGTGGAGGCCGACGCCGAGGCGATGCCGTTCGCCGACAACGACTTCGACGTCGTGATGTCCTGCGTGGGCGCGATGTTCGCCCCGCATCATCAGGCGACCGCCGACGAACTGATCCGGGTCACCCGGCCCGGTGGAACCATCGGACTGATCAACTGGACGCCCGAGGGTTTCATCGGCAATCTGTTCGCCACCATGAAGCCCTATGCTCCCCCGCCGCCGCCCGGGGCGAGCCCGGCACCGCTGTGGGGTAGCGAGGACCACGTCCGGGAGCTGTTCGGCGACAAGGTTTCCGACCTGACCATGCAGCGCCGGACGGTGGTGATGGATCACTGCGCGACGCCGCTGGAGTTCCGCGAGCACTGGAAGTCGCATTACGGCCCCACCATTGCGGCGTACCGGTTCAACGCACAGGATCCCGAACGGTTGGCCGCTCTCGACCGCGATTTCCTGGCCTTCCTGGAGAAGTGGAACGGCTCCACCGACCCGGGCAGCACCGCCTACGAGGCCGAGTACCTCCTGGTGACCGCGACCAAGCGCTGACAAGGCGATTGCCACTCCGGTAGCCGATCTGTCGGGCTCAGCGGTGTTCCGCGCCGTCGCGTGAACGCGGTCCGGAGAACCGCTCGCTGACGAAGTGCAGCACCACACCGGCCAGCAACAGCAGACCGGCGAGCAACCACACCTTGGCGCTCTGCTGAGTCATCAGAAGGATGCACGAGCCGACGCCGAGCACCGGCACGAACGTCGCGACCCGGAAGTGTTCGTGTTCAACATGATCCCGGCGCAACACCAGCACCGAGACGTTGGCCGCGAGGAACACGAACAGCAGGAGCAGCACCACGGTCTCGGCCAACGTGGACAGGTCGCCGACCAACGTCAGGAGAATGGACGCCACCGTCGTCGCGATGATCGCGACCCACGGTGTGCGGCGGCGGGGCAGCACCCGGGACAGCACGTGCGGGAGCAGACCTTGCTCGGCCATCCCGAACGCCAGCCGGCTGGACATGATCATGGTCAGCAGCGCCCCATTGGCGACCGCGATCAACGCGATGAGGCTGAACAGCCAGTCCGGCACCCCGACACCCGACGCCGACACCACCTCGAGCAGCGGGCCCGAGGACTGCGAGAGCTCGTCGGCGGGCAGCGCGATCGCGCTGGCCAGCCCGACGAGTGCATACACCACGCCCGCGGTGATCAGCGCGCCGAACAGTGCGGTCGGGTACACCCTGCGCGGGTGCTTGATCTCCTCGACGACGTTGGCGGAGGTCTCGAAGCCGACGAAGGAGTAGTACGCCAGGATTGCGCCGCCGAGGACGGCCAGGCCGGATGAAACGCCGTCGGGAAACTCGCCGGCGCGGCTGATGTCGCCGTCGCCACGGCCCAGCATCACCGCCACCACCGCGATCACGATGACCAGACCCGTCAGCTCGATGGCCGTCATCACGACGTTGGTCTTCAGCGATTCGCTGATACCGCGTGCGTTGAGGCAGGCGACCAGGGCCAGGAAGACCAACGCGGCGGGGATCACGGGAACGTCGATGAACGTGGCGAGGTAGTCGCCGGAGAAGGCCAGCGCCAGCCCGGCGGCGCTGGTCACGCCCGCAGCCAGCATGCAGAACCCCACCAGGAAGGAGATGAGCGGTCGTCCGAAGGCTCGCTCGGCGAACACCGCCGCTCCGCCGGCACGCGGATACTTCGTCACCAGCTCGGCATAGGAGCCCGCGGTGAGCAACGCCAGGAGCATCGCGACCGTCAACGGCGCCCACAACACCCCGCCGACCTCGCCGGCCAACTCCCCCATCAGCGCGTAGACGCCGGCACCGAGCACGTCGCCGAGGATGAACAGGAACAGCAGTGGACCAGTGATCTTGCGCGCCAGCTTGGTCGGCGCGACGCTCGCCGCCGCGGTGTCAGACGACATGAATCGGCTCCCCCTTGTCGGTGATGCACCCCCTGACGGGCGTAGAGCCATGTACCCCGAACCGCGACATCGACACCACGGCTCGGCCGTGGCGGCTGCCCAGGCAGTACAGTGGCGCATCGGCGAACTCCCAGCGCGGACCGCCGAAAGTCACCTGGGCGACCGCCGCGACCGACAGAATGGCCCGATGCGTTTCGGAAACTTCATGGCCCCGTTCCATCCCGTCGGACAGAACCCCACCCTCGCCCTGGAACGGGACCTCGACCTCATCGTGGCCATGGACCGCCTCGGCTTCCACGAAGCCTGGGTGGGTGAGCACCACTCGGCCGGCTTCGAGATCATCGCCTCCCCCGAGGTGTTCATCGGCGTCGCGGCCGAGCGCACGAGACACATCAAGCTCGGTACCGGTGTCAGCTCGCTGCCCTACCACCACCCGCTGTTGCTCGCCGACCGCATGGTGCTTCTCGACCATCTGACCAGGGGCCGGGTGATGCTGGGTTGCGGACCCGGTCAGCTCACCTCGGATGCGCACATGCTCGGGATTCCGGCCGACGAGCAGCGGCCCCGGATGGAGCAGTGCCTGGACGCGATCATGCGACTGCTGCGGGGCGAGACCGTCACGATGCACACCGACGGCTTCACACTGCAGGATGCGCGCCTGCAACTGACGCCGTACAGCGAACCGTGTTTCGACGTGGCCGTCGCGGCGTCCTTCTCCCCCACCGGTCCACGCGGGGCCGGCCGGCACGGCGTGGGCATGCTCTCGATCGCGGCCACCGCCAAGCAGGGCATGGATCTGCTGGCCCAGCATTGGAGCACGTGGGAAGAGGTCGCGCGGGAGCACGGGCATGTGGCGGACCGGTCGAAGTGGCGGCTGGTCGGTCCCATGCACCTCGCCGAGACGCGCGAGCAGGCCGAGCGCGACGTCGAGTACGGCATCGCCGCGTTCTCGCAGTACTTCTCGCACATTCTGCCGGCAGGCCCGGTGCAGGGTGACACGCCCGCCGAGATCATCGCGAACAATCACGCGACCGGTTTCGCGGTGATCGGCACACCGGAGGATGCGATCGCCAAGATCGAGGAACTGGTCGAGGCGAGCAACGGCGGCTTCGGTGCGTTCCTGCTTTTCGACCACGACTGGGCGCCTCCCGCGGCGAAGCTGCACAGCTATGAACTGTTCGCGCAGTACGTGATCCCGCACTTCACCGGGCAGCTCGCCGCACCCGCCGCGTCCCGCGACTGGGTCACCGGCAGCGGCCGCACGTTCGTCGACCAGGCCGCCCACGCGATCGGCAAGGCGATCGAGGATCATGCCGCCGAACAGCAGGCCAGGCATTCTGCGGTGAATTGAACTGCCACCACACAACCGATGACTTCACCGTCCCGCGATCTGACCGGCACGCTGCATGAGTGCATGGACCGGTGGAGTCTCAGGCTCGACGGGCCGGTACGCGAAGGCACGGAATCTCTGGTGGCACCGGTCCGCACCGACGGCGATCTTCCCGCCGTGCTGAAGGTCAGGGCGCCGGACGCCCCGAGCGAGCACGAGCATCTCGTGCTGCGCCGCTGGGCGGGGCACGCAGCGGTGCGGCTGCTGCGCGCCGACCCTCCTCGGCGGGCCGTGCTACTGGAGAGGCTGCAACCACAGGCATTGACAGGTCGACCGGACACCGAGGCCTGTGAGGTCGTCGCCGGACTCTACGCTCGCCTGCACGTGCCGCCGATGCCGCAGTTGCCGTCGCTGCGCGCGCGGGTGGCACAGTGGATCGAGGTCGCGGGCGGGTTGCCGCGCAGCGCCCCTATTCCGCACCGCCTGGTGGAGCAGGCCACCGTCCTGGGTCGCGAATTGACCGTCGAGACAGACGATTCGGTGGTCCTGCACGGAGATCTGCATTCCGGCAACATTCTCGCCTCCGATCGCGAGCCCTGGCTGGCGATCTCGCCGCAGCCGCTGAACGGGGACCCCCACTACGAGTTGGCCCCGATGCTGTGGCACCGGTGGGACGAGCTGGCTCAGGATGCCCGGGACGGCGTGCGTCGCCGCTTCTACACCCTCGTCGACGCTGCGGGGCTCGATGAGGACCGCGCCAGGGCCTGGACGCTGATCCGCGTGGTGTGCACCGCCACCCGTGCGCTGATGGGACACCAGCATCAGGCCGCGGATTTCACGACCAGGTATGTGGCGGTCGCCAAGGCGATTCAGGACTGACACCACCGACCGGAAAGATACTCGGACGCCGACCCGTCCCACCTTCTTCACATCGTGACGGCCGTGAACGATGCGTCACAGCGGAGCGAAGCAGGCGTTGGCGTCTTCCCGCGGGATCGACGCGTCTTGGCTGGAGAACGTCCCGACCACCCCGGCGTCGGTCACCTGCACGCTGTCGGCGTGAATGCCCAGCGGGTAGTTGTCGTTGAGTTTCCTCGTCAGGTCGTCAAGCGCGCCCTGCACCACGTCCTTGGGGAACGGTCCGTCGACCGCGACCACCTCGAGGTTCAGGTCACCTTCTGTGACAACGGGTTTGGCGGTCACCATGGTGGCGCCCGCATCCAGGACGAGGGTCCCGGCGGCCGGGTCGGTGCGGACCCCGGTGATCAACTCACCCACCGCGGGCAGGTTCGCCACCGCGGTGTCCCTGATGCCGTCGGAACGCCACGTCAGGGTCGCCGACAGGGAGCCGATCGTGCCTTTGGAGTCTGCGGAGTCCTGCAACCGCACGTCTTCGAGGGTGACGTCGGCGGTCATGCCGTCAGCGGACTGCACGCGGTCCCCCGCGGTGTGCACGGAGATGTTGGTGTAGCGCCCGGTGAGGTGCTGCCACAGGAACGGCGGATTCACCCCGTAGGAGATCCTCGCGCCGTCCTCCACCACGCATTCGGCGATGCCGACGAGCACGTCGTCCGCGCGGTGCCGCGCATACAGTTCGGCGCCGGCGAGGCCGCCTGCGAGCGCCGCCACCACGATGACGCCGAGCAGCAGCCCGCTGCGACGGGTGACCCCGGTGCGACGCCGCGGAGCGGGCTCGCCGGCATGTGGTGGCGTCGATTGCGGCGGCACCGGCCGGTCCGGCGGGGGCGCCGCCGGTCGCCGCATCCGCTCGGTGGGCGCGGTGTCGCGCATCGGCGGTCGCAGACGTTCCGTGCGCGCGTCGGGCGCACCGGGACGAGGCAGCCGCCGGGTCACCGGATCAGTCCCCGGGTGGGCCCGACCCCGCCGGTCGGGTGGCCGGGGAGGTTGCGGCGGCGTCGTCACCGGCGCAATTCTGCCGCACGACGCTACGTTGACCGCATGGATTCCGGACCGCCCCCGTTGATCAGCTCGGCGCCGCGACCGCATCCCGCGCGGCTGGACGCCGCCACCTATCCCGTCCACGGTGAGGCGGCGGCCCGGTTCGGTGACATGGACGCCAACGGGCACCTGAACAACGTGGCGCTGGAATCGCTGCACGAGAACACCAGGGCGACGTTCAACCGATGTGTCTACCCCGGGGCCTACGACCTGGCCACCCGGGCGCACCGCCTCGTGACGTCGACGATCGTCGTGCACTACCTGCGCGAGGCGCCGTGGCCGGCGGTGCTGCAGACCGCGATCGGCGTCGGGCATATCGGCCGCACCTCGTTCGTGGCGTCGAGCGCGCTGTTCCTCGACGGCGCCTGCATCAGCCTCTGCGACACGGTGCTGGTGCTGCTCGACGACACCGGCCCGACACCGATCCCGGATGACGTGCGTGCCGGCCTGGAGGCGTCACGGCTTGCAGCCAGCAGGTAGCGAGATCGACCGCCAACCACAATGACACCGGCCTACCTGCCGGGCAGAGTGGACTGCGCCAGCTTCGCCAGCCGAGGGAGACCACCGTGCCGACGTCCATCATCCCCAGCACCCACACCGCCTCCCTGCACGACGGTGAGATCGTCGAGGAGTCCGAGCTGGGCTCCATGCGCCGTGTCACCGCCGACAATCTGCCAATTCTGAACGGGCTGTCGATCAAGCGGGTGCTGCTCAACCCCGGGGCGATGCGCACCCCGCACTGGCACGCCAACGCCGACGAACTCACCTACTGCGTCTCGGGCACGGCGCTGGTGTCGATCCTCGACGACCACAGTCGCTTCGCGACCTTCGTCGTGACCGCCGGTCAGATGTTCCATGCCACATCGGGGTCGCTGCACCACATCGAGAACATCGGCGAGGACGTCGCCGAGTTCATCATCGCCTTCCGCCACGAACGGCCCGAAGATTTCGGCTTCGGCGCCACCCTCGGAGCCTTCTCCGACGCCGTGCTCGGCAACACCTACGACCTGCCTGCCTCCGACATGGCCAGGATCCGGCGCGACACCACCGATCACAAACTCGCCGCGCGCATCGGCGCACCCGACGTGCCCGCCTGCGCGTACTTCAGCGATCCGCACAAGTTCGACATCGAAGCGCAGACCCCGGGCCTGAACTACGTGACGGGAAACGCGCGGTTCGCACGGGACCAGTTCTGGCCGGCACTGAAGAACATGTCGATGTACTCGCTGCGGGTGGCCGAGGACGGGATGCGGGAACCGCACTGGCATCCGGTCACCGCCGAGATGGGTTACGTCAGGCACGGCAACGCCCGTATGACGGTGATGAATCCCGATGGCACACTGGACACTTGGACAATGGGTGCCGGCGACATGTACTTCATCCCACGCGCCTATCCGCACCACATCGAAAACACCGGCCCCGACCAATGGCACTTCCTGATCTTCTTCGATCAGCCGTTCCCGGCCGACATCGGTTACCGCGCATCGGCAAGCGCCTATTCCCGCGAAGTGCTGGCGGCGGCGTTCAACACACACCTCGACGACCTGCCGCGGTTCCCGTTCACCCCCGCCGATCCACTGATCGTGGGCCGCAGCAACCCCGTCGACTGACCGGACACACCGCAGCGTGAGGATGTCTGGGCGTGCCGACGGCCGGCATCTGTGTCACCATACGAACCGTGGGGTTGTCAGATCGTCTCAGTGGTATCGGACGTTCCGCACTCGCCGCGGGGGTCTGCTCATTCGTCACGCTTGTCCTTGCGCCGCAAGCCTTTGCCCAGCCCGCACCGCCCGCGCCGCCTGCTCTGCCGCCGCCTGGATGCCCGGACGTCGAGGTCGTCTTCGCCCGCGGCACCACCGAGGCGCCGGGCCTCGGCGTCATGGGCCAGGCGTTCGTCGACGACCTTGCGGCCCGGGTCGGTGACAAATCGGTCGGGGTGTACGCAGTCGACTATCCGGCCAGTCCTGACTTCCCCACCGCCATCGAGGGCATCACCGACGCCAGCACCCACGTGCAACGGGTGGCGATGGACTGCCCCGACACCAAACTGGTGCTCGCCGGTTACTCGCAGGGTGCGGCGGTGATGGGTTTTGTGACAACGGAATTGATTCCCGATGGCGTCTCGGTGTCGGAGGTTCCGGAGCCGATGCCGCCTGACATCGCCGACCACGTCGCGGCGGTCGCGCTGCTGGGGGCGCCGTCGGAACGGTTCATGGACGCGATCCAGCAGCCGCCGGTGACGATCGGCACGCTGTACGAACCCAAGACCATCGAACTGTGTGTGCCGAACGATTTCGTGTGCTCGACGGGCAACGACATCGGCGCGCATGCCCGCTACATCTCGGACGGTCTGGTGGTGCAGGCCGCCGATTTCGCCGCGAGCAAGCTGGCCGTTGCACAGGCAGAGACCGCGACGTCCGGAAACTGAGACCGTTCGGCCGGCCGTCGGTAAAACTGGGGCCATGACCGAATCCGTTGCCGCCCGCGTCGCGGTGTATCTCGACTTCGACAACATCGTCATCTCGCGGTACGACCAGGTCAACGGCCGCAACTCGTTTCAGAAGGACAAGGCCAAACCGCCCGCCGACGGGCCGGACAGGCTGGCTCGCGCGACCGTCGACGTCGGCGCCCTCATCGACTTCGCCTCGTCTTTCGGGACGCTGGTGCTCACGCGCGCCTACGCCGACTGGTCGGCCGACATCAACGCCGGCTACCGCGGCCAACTGGTCGGTCGCGCGGTCGACCTCGTCCAGTTGTTCCCGGCGGCGGCCTACGGGAAGAACGGTGCCGACATCCGGCTGGCCGTCGACGCGGTCGAGGACATGTTCCGCCTGCCCGACCTGACCCATGTCGTCATCGTCGCCGGCGACTCCGATTACATCGCGCTCGCCCAGCGGTGTAAACGCCTGGGCCGCTATGTCGTCGGCATCGGGGTTGCCGGCTCGTCGAGCCGCATGCTGGCCGCGGCATGCGACGAGTTCGTCACCTACGATGCGCTGCCCGGCATACCGACGCCCGAGCCGGCGGCAGTCGAAACGACGCCGGCACGGCGGCGACGGTCCGGAACTGCTAAGACCTCCGAGGAGCCTGAGACGCCGGATCCGCAGGCGGCGGCCACCGGGCTGCTGACCCGCGCGCTGCGGATCGGGCTGGAGAAGGACGATGTCGAGTGGCTGCACAACTCGGCGGTCAAAGCGCAGATGAAGCGCATGGACCCCTCGTTCAGTGAGAAGTCGCTGGGCTACCGCTCGTTCAGCGACTTCCTGCGTTCGAGATCCGACGTCGTGGAACTGGACGAGAGTTCGACGACCAGGATGGTGCGACTGGCCGAGCCCCAGTCCCAGAACCCTGCGGCCCAGAACTAAAGAAAGCCGGACCTGAGACTCGGTGTCTCAGGTCCGGCTCTTCGTCCGGTGGAGCTGCCGGGAATTGAACCCGGGTCCTACGGCATTCCCTCAAGGCTTCTCCGTGCGCAGTTCGCTATGTCTCTACTCGGATCTCCTGATCACGCGAACAAGTCAGGATGACGATCCCAGTCGCTGTTTGATGTCCCCGCGGGTTCCGCGACCGAACCCGTGGGTGGGTCCCTCTAGATGACGCCAGGATCCGGGTCGAGGGCACTCCCGGTCTGACGGATTAGCTTCGCTTAGGCAGCGAGAGCGTAATCGCGCTGATTGGAATCGGCGCTTAATTGGTTACAACGACGCTTACGGTGGTCAGTTGTCTGCACCGGCACGCTTCCCTTGATTCGATGCGCGAAGTCGAAACCGTTCAGCCCCTCGCACACCCGCCGACCTTCGGCGGAAACTTTATACTACCGGTGTCTGCAACACCGGCCGCCGGATATTTAATCCGTCTCTGTGCGGTCGCGCACTACGGCGGGCGAGAACTCCCGGTCTCGGCCCTCGACGTACATGTCGACCAGGTCCGCCATCGGCACCGGACGGCCGAACAGGTGTCCTTGAGCCAGCCTGCCGCCGGCGCGGTAGACCATCTCCGACTGCTCGGACGTCTCGATGCCCTCGGCGATCACCTCGAGCCCGAGGTCGCGACACAGGCGGATAACCGAGCGGTACAACGCCAAATCGCGCGCCGGATGGCCTCCCGAGACCAAGCTGCGGTCGAGCTTGACGATCTGCACCGGCAGGCAGTGCAGGTAGGTCAGCGAGTTGAAGCCCGCACCGAAGTCGTCCAGCGCGACCTTGACACCGAGTTCGCTCAGCCGGCTGATCTGCGCAGCCGCCCGGTCGAGGTCGACGATCGGCTCGGTCTCGGTGATCTCCAGCACCAGCCTGTTGCGCGGAATCTTGTGTCGTGTCAACGCCGCACGCACCTGCTGCTCGAAGCCGGGGTTTCCGAGCCGAGCCGCCCCGATGTTGACGTGGATGTCCAGGTCGAGCCCTGTACCCCTGACCTCCTGGCAGGCCAGGTCGAGCACCAGGGCGTCGAGGTCGGAGCCCAGTCCGGCAGCTTCGGCCACTGCGACGAACGTCTCCGGAGAGATGTCGATGCCGTTCGGCGCTGTCCATCTGGCCAGCGCTTCGACCGCCATCGGGCAGCCCTCGGGTAGCCGCACCACCGGCTGATAGACCAGGCGGAACCCGGGCGGGGGTCGGCCGGCGCTGCTGCGCAGCAGCGTCGGGAAGTCGACCATCACCCCCGAGGACGGCTGGTAGACCACGGCGGTGTCCTTGCCCAGCCGCTTTCCGGCGTACATCGAGATGTCCGCCTGCCGCAGCAGATCATCCGAAGTCTGCGGCACTCCGTCGGCTTCCGGCCGCACCAGCCCCATGCTGGCCCTGACCCGCAGCGAGGAGCCGTGTACCGGGAACGGGTCACGCAGCGCGATCCGCAGCCGCTCCGCCACGACCTCTAACTGCTCCGTTTCGCCGTGGATCAGGATGGCGAATTCGTCGCCGCCGATGCGGGCCAGGGTGTCTCCGTCGGACACGCACCGCTTCAACCGTTCCCCGACCGCGCAGAGCAGTTCGTCGCCCGCCGCGTGACCGAAACGGTCGTTGACTTCCTTGAAGTCGTCGATGTCGACGAAGATCAGCACGAAATCGCCGTGTGCCATGGCTTCGTCGAGCCGCCGGGCGAAGAGGATCCGGTTCGGCAGTCCGGTCAGCGCGTCGTGGTGGACCTGATAGGCCAACCCTCGCTGCGCCCAGTACAGCCGTTGGGTCAGCAGATTCTGGGCCCGCAACACGAGGATCTGCCGGACGGTGACCAGGGCGACCATCGCTACTGTCAGCCACACCACCAAGGAGCTCAGCTGCTGCCCGATCAGGACATGGAAGCCGAACATGATCGCGATGCCGAGGAATCCCAGGTAGGGCAGGATCAGCTGGGCCCAGTCGACGCCACGGCCGGTGCCGCTGTCACCGGAATCCGAGGTCTCCAGCATCGCCTGTGCGATGAACACCGGGCCGATGATCAGCCCGATACCGGCCCACAGGTCACCGCCCTCCACACCGACAGAGCGGAGGTAGGCGACCACCCGGTCGGAGGCGGCCATGGTCACCAGGCCGCCGGCCAGCAGCAGATAGTTCTTGCGGTACGGGCGACCAGGCTGGTAGATCATCGCGATCACCACCGCCCACGCCACCAGCAGCAATTCGGCGACCGTGAAGATGACCTCGATCGCCGGCACGCCGGATCGGGGCAGCGACGCGGTTGAGCTGGTGCCGAAGTCGCCCATCACCGCCAGGATCAGGAAGGAGACCCCGGCGATGACGCCGTCGAAGGCGTTGGTGATGAACGGATATCGCAGCGGACTGTCCGGGGGCCCGGTGACCCCGCCGCTGGAGCGGACCAGCAGGATGACCGCGCCCAGTGCGAGCACCGGCAGCGACAGATAGGCCACGCGCGCGATCATCGGCGCGGTACCGGCGCCGCTGCTCCACCACGAGATCTGGCCGAGCACCCAGGCCGCCAGCGCCGCCACGTAGAGCAGCCGCCAGGCCCGTGCCAGTCCGGTCATACGTCGCGCGACGACGAGCCCGCATACCGCGGCGCCCAGCGCGGTGCCAGTCTGCAGTACGAGCTCGCCTCGGCGGGCAGCCTCCTCGCCCCACAGCGCTGCGGCGTTCACCACCGCCAGCAGGGCGACCCCGATGTAGACCGGAAGTCAGATTCGCGACGGGCTGGCTGCCACCCCATCTCCTTCCCAGGGGGCGCCCCGCGGGGGGACGGCACTGAGGTCGACCGTAGCTAATTGGCCGCGATCATCGCGACCGAACCGAGCGCTAGCACCATGCCGAACGCCTGCCATCGGCTTACCCGCTCACGCAGCACCACGATCGCCAGCAGCACCGTCGCGGCCGGGTACAGCGCGATCAACACCCCCGCCAGCGACAACATCGACGACTGGAGTGCCAGCAACGTCGCGACGTTCGCGACGGTGTCGAGCGCACCGGCGAACACCGCCAGCCGCAGCGGCACACCCCGCTCCAGCACCAGGTTCGCGGTCATCGCGGCGGCGATCAGCACCACCGCGGCCGCCGCGAGCCGGCCGAGCACCAACGGCCACAGTTTGGCCTCAGTCGGGACCTGGTCCAAAACGACGAAATTCATCCCGAACGCCACCCCGGACCCGACCGTCAACCAGGCGACCTTCGCGGTGAAGCGGTGCGGCGTGGAGTCCCGGTCCTCGGCGCCGCGGCTGACCAGCACCACTGCGACCAACGCGAGCACCACCCCGACACCGGCGAGAGCGCTGGGCCGCTCTCCGAGAGTGAGGCCCACCAGCACCGGGATCCCGGCGACCAGGACCGCGGTCAGCGGAGACACCACCGCGATCGGGCCCGAGCCCAGCGCCGCGTAGAACCACCACACGCCGAAGGCCTGCACCAGCCCCGCCAACAACCCCCACCACACGGCCGGACCGCTGAGCTGCCCACCCATCGGGATGGCGACCAGCGCCAGCAATACCAGCGCCACCGGATACGAGACGAGGACCACCCGCAGTGCGGCCACCCGCCGCGAGGCGATGCCACCGACGAAATCGCTGACGCCGTAGCCGAACGCGGCGAGCAGCGCGGTGAGGATGCCGGTCAGGACGTGATGCCCTTGACGCGGCGCCCCAGTTCGCGGGTGACCTCACGTTGGGCGTCCCGCCGCGCCATGTCCTGGCGTTTGTCGTGAGCCTGTTTGCCGCGGGCCAGCGCCAGCTCGACCTTGACCTTGCCGCCGGTGAAGTACAGCGACAGCGGCACCAGGGTGAGGTTCCCGTCGCGGATCTTGCCGACCAGGTTGTCGATCTCCCTGCGGTGCAGCAGCAGCTTGCGGTTGCGCCGCGGGGCATGGTTGGTCCAGGTGCCGTGGTGATACTCCGGAATGTGCAGGTTGCGCAGCCAGATCTCGCCGTCGTCGACGGTGGCGAACGCGTCGGCCAGCGACGCCTGACCTTCGCGCAGGCTCTTGACCTCCGTGCCCATCAACGCGATGCCCGCCTCGAAGGTCTCCAGGATCGAATAGTTGTGCCGCGCCTTGCGATTGGTCGCGACGACCTGGTTGTTGCTGTCCTTGACGGCCTTGGTCTTCTTGGCCACCGCTACCGTCGCACGTAGAGCCGCAGTGTGACGTACGCCGTGATACCCGACATGGCGAGACCGAGGAACAGCATCCACGGAGCGCTGTAGTACAGGATGTCGGCATAGTCGACCTTGGCGATCAGGTTCGCTTGGTAGAACTGGTCGAGCGCGTTCTCCAGGAACAGCGCGCGCACCAGGATCAGCCCGACGATCGCGATGACCACACCGATGAACGCGGCGAGCATCGCTTCCACCAGGAACGGCAGCTGGGTATACCAGCGGGTGGCCCCGACCAGTCGCATGATGCCGATCTCGGTGCGCCTGGTGTAGGCCGCGACCTGGACCATGTTCGCGATCAGGAGCACCGCGCCGATCGCCTGCACCAGCGCCACCGCGAATGCCGCGTTACTGATGCCGTCGAGGACCGCGAAGAGCCGGTCGATCAGGTCCTTCTGGTTGAGCACGTTCTGCACTCCGGGCTGACCGCGGATCGCGTCGTCGAAGTCCTCGTGCTGCTCGGGGTCGTCGAGCTTCACCACGAACGACGCCGGGAACGCGTCGCGACCGGCGACGTCCTTGTACTGCGGGAACTTCCGGATCGCGTCGTCGTAGGCCTCGTCGCGGTTGAGGAACCGCACCGAGCGGACGTCGTCGCGGTCCTCGATGGTCTTCCGCAGCGCCTTGCACGGGTCCGCATCACACGTCGGGTCGTTGGCCGACACGTCGTTGGTGAGGAAGACCTGGCTCTCCACCCGGTCCAGATAGATCGCGCGGGACTGATCGGCGAGCCGGACGATCAGCATGCCACCACCGAACAGCCCGATCGAGATCGCGGTGGTGAGGATCATCGCGACCGTCATGGTCACGTTGCGGCGAAGCCCGGTCAGAACTTCGTTGACGAGAAAGCCGAAACGCACTAGCGATCCATTCCGTAGACGCCGCGCTGTTCGTCACGAATCAGCCGGCCGAGGTCGAGTTCGACGACACGTTGGCGCATCGAGTCGACGATGTGGTGGTCGTGGGTGGCCATCACCACCGTCGTGCCCGTGCGGTTGATGCGCTCGAGCAGGTCCATGATGTCCTTGCTGGTTTCCGGGTCGAGGTTGCCGGTGGGCTCGTCGGCGAGCAGCACCAGCGGCCGGTTGACGAACGCCCGCGCGATCGCGACCCGCTGCTGCTCACCTCCCGACAGTTCGGCGGGGAGTCGGTTGGCCTTGCCGGACAGCCCGACCATCTCGAGCACCTCGGGGACCACGCGGTTGATGGTGTCGGCACGCTTGCCGATCACCTCGAGCGCGAAGGCGACGTTCTCGAAGACGGTCTTCTGCTGCAGCAGCCGGAAGTCCTGGAACACGCACCCGATCACCTGCCGCAGACCGGGGATGTGACGTCCGGACAGCTTGTTCACGTGGAACTTCGAGACCCGGATGTCTCCCGAGGACGGGTGGTCCTCGGCGAGCAGCAGCCGCATGAACGTGGATTTGCCCGAACCCGACGGGCCGATGAGAAAGACGAACTCACCCTTGTCGATCTTCACCGACACGTTGTCGAGCGCCGGACGCGCCGACGACTTGTACTGCTTTGACACACGATCGAGGGTGATCATCACGGCACGCCAGTGTAGCGGGGTGGCCTGTCCCCGCCCCCGACCTAGGGCAGTGGCGGCACCGGCGGCGCCTGGCCGGGCGGGGTGATGGTGGTGGGCGGCACCGCCGACGGCGCCTGCGTGAACGTCTGCGGGCTCAGCGGCCCCGGGCCGTCGGGATCGATGACCGTCGTCGTCGGGCCGAACGGCACCACCGGGCCGATCGGACCCGGGGTGGTGGTGTCCGTCGGTTCCGGTGTGGGGGTCGGTGTCGGCGTCGTGGTCGTCGTCGTCGTGGTCGTCGTGGTGCGCGTCGTGAGTTCAGGTTCGCGGGGCGCGACGTTGGTGCGCGGCACCCAGGTGTAGTTCGGGTCGGGTACGAACCCGGGCGGGACCACCTGGTTGGCCGGCGGCGACGGAGCGGGAGGCTCGAAGTTCTCGTACACCCAGTACAGCGCGATGAACGCGACGATCAGACCGAAGGTGGACAGCCGCATCCGCCGTCCGAACAGATAGGCGCGCGAATGGCGGTCGGGTCTGCGCCAGCTCTGCAGGGACGCCGGGAGCCTCATGACTTCTGCTCCGATCGCCCGGCAGTGGCGGCTTCACTGCCCACCGTGTCGCCGCTGGCACTGATATTGCTCACCGTCGGAGTGTGATCCTGCGTGGCGATCCCCGCGCCGGCCAGCGCCGCGATGATCAGGATCCGCAACCGGCGACCGACCTCGAACTGCTTGCCGGGCAGCGTCCGGGCGACCATGCGCAGATTCACCGTGTCGACCTGGATGCTCTCCACGCCCATCAGCTGGGGCGTGTCCAGCAGCAGCGCACGCAGCTCGGGGTCCTGCATCGCCCGCTCCCCGACGCGGTGCAGCACCTCGTTGACGCTGTTGAGGTCCACCGAGGTGGGCACCGGGATGTCGACCACCGCGCGCGCCCAGTCCTTGGACATGTTCAACGATTGGACGATGTTGCCGTTGGGGACGGTGAACACCTCCCCCTCGCTGGTACGCAGTTTGGTCACCCGGAGCGTGACCTCTTCGACGGTGCCCTGGGCCGGTTCGGGCGCGCCGACCACGTTCAGCTGCACCAGGTCGCCGAAGCCGTACTGACGTTCGGTGATGATGAAGAACCCGGCCAGCAGATCCTGCACCAGCTTCTGAGCGCCGAAGCCGAGAGCGGCGCCGATCACGGCCGCCGGTGCGACCAGTGACCCGACGGGTATCGCGAGGATGTCGGTGATCTGCACGGCCACCATCACGAACAGCAGCGCCACCGACACCCAGGAGATCACCGAGGCCACCGCCTGGCGGTGCTTGGCGCTCTCGGTGCGGACCAGCTGATCGCTCTCCCGGTACTGGGCGTCGATGCGGCGGGTGATGCGTTGTGCGGACCAGTTGATGAACCTGGCGGCCAGCAGGCCGCCGATCAACAGCAGCGCGATCGGCACACCCCGGGCCAGAATCCAGACACCGGTGTCGCCTTCCCAGAACCCGTGCCAGGTGCCGGAGAGGTCGAGGGCGAGGAGTCGATCAGTCGTCATCTTTTTGGTGACGCCAGCGGATGCCGGCCTCCAGGAAGCCGTCGATGTCTCCGTCGAGCACCGCGGCCGGGTTTCCGACCTCATACTCGGTGCGCAGGTCCTTGACCATCTGGTACGGGTGCAACACGTAGGAGCGCATCTGGTTGCCCCACGAGCTGCCGCCGTCGCCCTTGAGCGCGTCGAGCTCGGCCCGCTCGTCCTGACGTTTGCGCTCCAGCAGTTTGGCCTGCAGCACCCGCATCGCGGCGACCTTGTTCTGCAGCTGCGACTTCTCGTTCTGGCAGGTGACGACGATGCCGGTCGGCAGGTGTGTCAGCCGGACCGCCGAGTCGGTGGTGTTCACCGACTGTCCGCCCGGGCCGCTGGAGCGGTACACGTCGACGCGCAGGTCGGTCTCCGGGATGTCGATGTGGTCGGTGGTCTCGACCACCGGCAGCACCTCGACGTCGGCGAACGACGTCTGCCGGCGGCTCTGGTTGTCGAACGGGCTGATCCGCACCAGCCGGTGGGTGCCCTGCTCCACCGACAGGGTGCCGTAGGCGAACGGGGCGTGCACCGCGAAGGTGGCGCTCTTGATGCCGGCCTCTTCGGCGTAGGAGGTGTCGAACACCTCGACCGGATAGTTGCGCTGCTCGGCCCAGCGGATGTACATCCGCATCAGCATCTCGGCCCAGTCGGCGGCGTCCACGCCACCGGCGCCGGACCGGATCGTCACCACGGCCTCGCGTTCGTCGTACTCCCCGGACAGCAGGGTCCGGACCTCCATGGCCTCGATGTCCTCGCGGAGCTTCTTCAGTTCGGCGTCCGCCTCGACGGTGGCGTTGTCGGCGTCGCTGCCCTCCTCTTCGGAGGCGAGCTCGTAGAGCACCGGCAGATCCTCGAGACGGCTGCGCAGTTCCTCGACCCGGCGGAGTTCGTTCTGCGCGTGGGACAGATCGCTGGTCACCTTCTGCGCGCGGGTCTGGTCGTCCCACAGCTGGGGATCGGAGGCGTCCTTCTCCAGCTGTTCGATGCGCCCGCGAAGCCCGTCGACGTCGACGACACGCTCCACCGTGGTCAGGGTGGCGTCGAGGGCGGCGATGTCGGCTTGGCGGTCGGGATCCACGGAACAACAGGTTACTCACTCCCCCGCCGGCGGCGGTCGTCGCAGCCCGGCGGGCGATCGGCGACCGATTTCACCGCCACCATCCCGGAATGCCGTCCACGGAGATGCGCGCGATCTAGCATCGGGGTCGGAACCTCCGTCCGGCCACGTCGCGACAGCCCCTTGCGCGCGGCCGGGTAGCGACAGAAGGCAGCCCATATGCCCCCTTTGCGGCCCTACTACGTGGCCGTCGTCGGCGCCGGACCCTCCGGGTACTTCGCCGCGGCGTCCCTGCTCAAGTACGGCGGGTCCGGTGAGAACCGCGACGTCCGAGTCGACATGCTGGAAATGCTGCCGACGCCGTGGGGACTGGTGCGGTCCGGGGTCGCCCCGGACCACCCCAAAATCAAGTCGATCAGCGCCCAGTTCGAGAAGACGTCGCTGGACCCGCGATTCCGGTTCTTCGGAAACATCGTCGTCGGCGATCACGTGCACCCCGCTGAGCTGGCCGAGCGCTACGACGCGGTGATCTACGCGACCGGTGCGCAATCCGACCGCGCGCTCGGGATCCCCGGTGAGGACCTGCCCGGCAGCGTCGCCGCGGTGGACTTCGTCGGCTGGTACAACGCCCACCCCCATTTCGTGGAGATGACACCGGATGTGTCGGGTGGCCGTGCGGTGGTGGTGGGCAACGGCAACGTCGCTATCGACGTGGCCCGGATCCTGGTCAGTGACCCCGACCTGCTGGCCGAGACCGACATCGCCGATCACGCGCTGGAGTCGTTGCGACCCCGCGGTGTCGAAGAGGTGCTGATCATCGGCCGGCGCGGTCCGCTGCAGGCGCCTTTCACCACGCTGGAGCTGCGCGAGCTCGGGGACCTGGAAGCGCTCGGTGACGTCGACATCGTGATCGACCCCGACGATTTCGCCGACATCACCGACGAGGATCTCGAAGCCGCCGGGAAGACGGTGCGCAACAACATCAAGGTGCTGCGCGGATATGCCGAAGCGACACCGAAGGGTGCGCGGCGCCGGATCGTGTTCCGGTTCAAGACCTCACCGATCGAGATCAAGGGCGACGGCAGGGTGGAGTCGATCGTGCTGGGCCGCAACGAACTGATCAGCGGCCCCGACGGGCGGGTGACGGCAAAGGACACCGGCGAGCGCGAGGAGGTGCCGGCGCAGCTGGTGGTGCGGGCCGTCGGATACCGCGGGTTGCCGACGCCCGGTCTCCCGTTCGACGAGCGGGCGGGCACGATTCCGCACACCGACGGCCGGATCGACGGGAGCCGCAATGAATACGTGGTGGGCTGGATCAAACGCGGGCCCACCGGCGTCATCGGCAGCAACAAGAAGGACTCCGCCGACACCGTCGAGACGCTGCTGGCCGATCTGGCGGACGCCGAACTCGCGGAGTTCCAGCCCGATCACCTCGATACCGTGCAGCGCTGGCTGCTGGAGCGTCAGCCGAAGCTGGTGACCACCGATCACTGGAAGTTGATCGACGAGCACGAACGGACCGCGGGTCAGGGCTCGGGACGGCCGCGGGTCAAGCTGACCAGCGTCGAGGAGCTGCTCCGCATCGGGCACGGCTGACGTCGACGCGCGCGAGGCACGGGGCGGTGAGGAGTCGGCCCGGCCGAATCAGTGCGGCGGCGGTGGCGGATCGGTCGGCGGCAGCGGCTCTGGACGTGTCCCGAACGCCCACTTCTCCGGGTTGCCCGGCGAGTACATGACGTCGATCAGCTGACCCATGGTGGGCCAGTTGTCGACGTCGGACGTCATCCGCGTGTACACGGTGTACTCGTTGACCGTCGGGCCGTTGATCACCCCGGTGATCGTGACGAACTGCTCGCCCGTGACCCCGTCCGGGCGTGGGCTGACCCCGGTGACCAGCAGCGTGCCGGGCACCCAGTCGTTGCCGACGCCCCGCCGTCGCGCGAGCAAGGGTCTCGCCAGAAGCACCAGCGCACCGACCAGCAGCAGGATCATCGCGAATTCGAACACACGGCCATGGTAGGACGGCACCTATGAGCACCCTGGCGGACGACCTGACCCTGGCACTGCGACTGGCCGACGAAGCGGACGCGCTGACGATGCAGCGTTTCGGCGCCGTCGACCTGAAGGTTGAGACGAAACCGGACATGACGCCGGCCACCGACGCCGACCTGGATGCCGAGAAACTGCTGCGGTCCCGACTGGCCGAGGAGCGGCCGCAGGACTCCGTGTTCGGCGAGGAGTTCGGCGGGACAAAGGAGTTGCGCGGCAGGCAGTGGGTGGTCGACCCGATCGACGGCACGAAGAACTTCGTTCGCGGCGTGCCGGTGTGGTCGACGTTGATCGCGTTGCTCGTCGACGGCGTTCCGGTCGTCGGCGTGGTCAGCGCCCCCGCTCTGGGCCGCCGGTGGTGGGCCGCGGACGGCCAGGGCGCGTACACGTCGTTCGGCGGTCAGACCCGCAGCATCTCGGTGTCCGGCGTCGGCGAGCTCGACGCGGCCAGTGTGTCGTACTCCGATCTGACGACGGGCTGGGACGACAACCGCCCCCGGTTCGTCGAGTTCCTCGACGCGGTGTGGCGGGTACGCGGCTACGGCGACTTCTGGTCGTACTGCCTGGTCGCCGAGGGAGCGGTCGACGTCGCGGTGGAACCGGAGGTCAAGCTGTGGGATCTCGCGCCGCTGGACATCCTGGTGCGGGAGGCCGGCGGGCGGTTCACCGACCTGTCCGGCGCGACCGGTCCGCACGGCGGCAGCGCGCTGGCGACGAACGGACTTCTGCACGACGCGGTGCTGGCCGCCCTCACCGACTGAGGGCGCGCGGGCGTGTGAGATGCGCTACAGATCCACCGACCTTACTCAGCAGTCAGTTCCGATACCTTACTCTGGAGTCAGTTGCGCAATCGCGTATCTCCGATGATCAGACGAGGGCAGCTGACAATGACGAACACCCTGCCGACCAAACGCAACGGCCACGAAAGTGCCGTCGGACTTCAGAAGCACAAGCGGTCCATCACCGATGTCGGGTTGGCGCTGATCACCCCGATCATGGGCCAAGAGTTCCTGGACAAGTACAACCTGCGCGATCCGCTCAACCGGGGGCTGCGCTACGGGGTCAAACAGGCCTTCTCCGCCGCAGGCGCCTCGACCCGCCAGTTCAAGCGCATCCAGGGCCTCGGTAAGCCCGCGACCCGACTGGAGGCCAATCGACCCAGAGGCTCGGACTACTTCGACCTGACCCCCGACGACGACCAGAAGATGATCGTCGCGACCGTCGAGGAGTTCGCCGAGGAGATCCTGCGGCCCGCGGCGCACGACGCCGACGCCGCCGCCGGTTATCCACCGGACCTGATCTCCAGGGCCGCCGAGTTGGGCATCACGGCCATCAATGTGCCGGAGGATTTCGACGGCATCGCCGAGCACCGCTCGACGGTGACCAACGCGCTCGTCGCCGAGGCGCTGGCGTACGGCGACATGGGGCTGGCGCTGCCGATCCTGGCACCGGGCGGGGTCGCGTCGGCATTGACCCACTGGGGCAGCGCCGATCAGCAGGCGACCTACCTCAAGGAATTCGCCGGCGACAACGTGCCGCAGGCGTGCGTGGCAATCGCCGAACCGCACCCGCTGTTCGATCCGACGGCACTGAAGACCACCGCCGTCCGCACGCCGAGCGGGTACCGCCTCGACGGCGTGAAGAGCCTGGTGCCCGCTGCCGCCGACGCCGAGGTCTTCATCGTCGCCGCGCAGCTCAACGGCAAGCCGACCCTGTTCATCGTCGAGGCGTCGACGAAGGGTTTGACGGTGACGCCAGATCCGAGCATGGGCATCCGGGCCGCCGCGCTGGGCCGCGTCGAACTCAACAACGTGACCGTGCCGCTGAGCGCTCGGTTGGGCGAGCACGACGCGGAGGAGGCCGATTACGCGCACGCCTACTCCGAGGCGATCGCACTGTCGCGGCTCGGCTGGGCCGCACTGGCGGTCGGCACCTCGCACGCGGTGCTCGACTACGTCATCCCGTATGTCAAGGAGCGCACCGCATTCGGTGAGCCGATCGCGCACCGGCAGTCGGTGGCGTTCATGTGCGCCAACATCGCGATCGAGCTCGACGGCCTGCGCCTGATCACCTGGCGCGGGGCGTCGCGGGCCGAGCAAGGGTTGTCGTTCGCCCGCGAAGCCGCCCTGGCCAAGAAACTGGGCAGCGACAAGGCCATGCAGATCGGCCTCGACGGCGTCCAGTTGCTCGGCGGCCACGGCTACACCAAAGAACATCCGGTCGAACGCTGGTACCGCGATCTCCGGGCCATCGGCGTCGCCGAAGGCGTCGTCGTTCTCTGACCGAGTGTCCTCCAGGAAGGCTTGAACATCATGGCGATCAATCTGGAAATGCCGAAGAAGCTCCAGGCGGTCATCGAGAAGGGCCACCAGGGCGCCGCCGAGATGATCCGTCCCATCTCGCGCAAATACGACCTCAAGGAGCACGCGTACCCCGTCGAGCTCGACACCCTCGCCGATCTGTTCGAGGGCATCTCGGAGGCCAACACCATCTCGTTCGCGGGCACGGACGCGTTCGTAGGTGGCAGCGGCGACGACAAGAAGTCGAATATCAACGGCGCCAACATGTCTGCGTTGCTGAACGCACTGGAGATCTCCTGGGGCGACGTGGCGCTGCTGCTGTCGGTGCCGCGGCAGGGTCTGGGCAACGCGGCGATCTCGTCGGTCGCCACGCCGGAACAGCTGGAGCGCCTGGGCAAGGGCGTGTGGGCGGCCATGGCGATCACCGAACCGAGCTTCGGTTCGGATTCGGCCGCCGTGTCGACCACCGCGGTCCTCGACGGCGACGAGTACGTGATCAACGGCGAGAAGATCTTCGTCACCGCCGGCTCGCGCGCCTCCCACATCGTGGTGTGGGCGACGCTGGACAAGTCCAAGGGCCGTGCGGCGATCAAGTCGTTTATCGTGCCGCGCGAGCATCCCGGGGTGACCGTCGAGCGCCTGGAGCACAAGCTCGGTATCAAGGCCTCCGACACCGCGGTGATCCGCTTCGACAACGCCAGGATCCCGAAGGACAACCTGCTCGGCGACCCGGAGATCCATGTGGAGAAGGGTTTTGCCGGGGTCATGGAGACCTTCGACAACACTCGCCCCATCGTGGCGGCGATGGCCGTCGGCGTGGCACGCGCCGCACTGGAGGATCTGCGCAAGATCCTCACCGACGCAGGCATCGAGATCTCCTACGACAAGCCCGCGCACGCACAGAGCGCCGCGGCCGCGGAGTTCCTCCGGATGGAGGCCGAGTGGGAGTCCGGCTACCTGTTGACCGTGCGGTCGGCATGGCAGGCCGACAACCGGATCCCCAACTCGAAGGAAGCTTCGATGGGCAAGGCCAAGGCCGCCCGGGTGGCCAGCGACATCACCCTCAAGGCCGTCGAAATGGCCGGCACCACAGGATATTCCGAGCAGACGCTGCTGGAGAAGTGGGCGCGTGACTCGAAGATCCTCGATATCTTCGAGGGCACCCAGCAGATCCAGCAGCTGGTCGTGGCCAGACGTCTACTCGGGCTGACTTCGGCCGAGTTGAAGTAGGTCGCGCGCGAAGACGTCAGCCGCGCGCCGAACACCGCCCGTGGCCGCGAATCCGGCGGCGACTTCGCGTGCCCCGGCGGTCAGCGTCATCGCTTCGCGGACTTTGTCTCGCAGCCGCGGCGCCGACAGGCGGCGCCTGGGCAGCCGTGTCCCGCATCCGGCGACCTCGGCACGCCGGGCGACCTCGAACTGGTCTCGACCGAACGGCACCACGCACACCGGGATGCCGCGGGCCAACGCCCGTTGGGTGGCCCCCATGCCGCCGTGGGTGATCGCACACACCGCACGGTCGAGCACCACCGCATGGTCGACGAAGGGCAGCACCGTCGCGTTCGGGCCGCCGGGGTGATCCTCCGGTCGGCCGGCAGGCACGGTGGCCACCACGTGGACCGGCTCGTGGGCAAGCGCCGTAATGGCCGTCGACACGAGACCGGCGTCCGACTGTCGTTCCGTCGATGTCGTGACGAGCACGATCGGGCGGTCGATGGCAGCCAGCCAGTCCGGAGCGGGCGGCGATGATCCGGCGGGCACGCAGGGTCCGATCATGTGCACTTCGCCGCCCCAGTCGCCCGCATATTCGAAGGGTGTACCGCTGGCGACGAAGAGCAGCGGCGCGCGGCGCAGGAAGTCGTCCAGCGATATCACCGGGCGCACCCCGAGATCGGAGCGGATCGTGTTGATGGCCCGTAGCGCCGGCCGTTCCAGCGGCGCACTCACCGCGGTCCGGATCAGGGCGTCACGCAATCGGCCCGTCACGCCGCGCAGTGGCCGCAGACCGAGCCCGAAGGGCGGCACACCGGGCACCCGCAATGCAGGTGTGAACGGCGAGAAGCAGGCCCACGCGACACCGACGGCCTCGGATACCGACAGCGCACCCCAGCAGTTCACATCGACGAGCACCGCATCAGGCCGCACCTCCTCCACGGCCGTCGTGTAGTCGGCGACCTCACAGGCTGCGCGCCGCGCAAAGGCGCCGATGGAGAGCTTCAGCGCTCCAACAGGATTGGAGGCTTGCCAGTCGTCCATCTGGATGTCCTCGATGCGCGGATCGATGGGGCCGGCCTCGAAACCACTCCGCCGCGCCAGGTCGACGCCGGCCGACAGGGTGCGGACGTGAATCGAGTGTCCGCGATCTGCCAGTTCGGACAGCAGCGCAGACATCGGGATCAGATGCCCGAGAGCCGGAGAGGTGTACGCGAGGATCGTGGCCATCAGCCGCTCGCCATCGCCGCCATACGGCGCGCCTCGTCGAGCCGTCCGTCGGCCGCGATGGTCTCGCACGCCACCAGATAGCTGCGGCACAGCGCGCGGTGATCCTGCGAAAGGCCGTGTGCGGCGGCCAACAATGCCCGCACCCGCAGCGTCCAGAGATCCATGGCCGCGGTGCCCGGGGTGTGCTCGGCCCAGAAGTCGAGCAGATCGTCGGCCTCCTGGAGATCGCCGGGCCGGCCGCGCGCGATCAGCAGTTCGCACAGTGCCTCTGCTGGACCGGGGTAATGGAACAACGCCGCGTCGCGCCTGTGCAACGCGACCCGCCCGCGGAGTACCTCGATGGCTTCCTCACCGCGACCTTGACGCGCCCACTCCAGCGCCAGCTGCGGCTCGATGAGGGCCATGGCGAAGTTCTGGATCTTGTCGGTGAGAATGCCGTTCCTCGCGCGATCCAGCAGTCCGACCGCCTCCCCGCGGCGGGCCGGGTCTGTGCAGAGCAGCAGGGTGCCATAGGTCCACTGGGCGGCGATGATCCCGAACCGGTCACCGAACGACTCTGCGCGTTCGAGCGCGTCGGACATCTCGTCGACGAGATCGCGGGCCACGTGCAGGCCCATCGCCGCCAAGATTCCCCAGTACAGCAGCACCGCCGAGAAGAGCACCGGCGGCATCGCACGCGCCAACTCGGTTGCACTCCACAGCATTTCGACGCCTTGGTCGTGATTCCCCCGGCACACCTCGGTCAGTCCTGCGATCGCGTGGGCGACGGCGCGATCCACCGAAGGACGGTCGAGGCGCAGGGCGAGGCTTTTGGCCGTGATCTTCAGGGTGGCGTCGAACTCGCAATTGGCCCAGCGGGCGAACGCCATCGCGGTGAGCAGAATCTCCAGTTCGGAAGCAGGTTCATCGACGAGATGATCGACCACCTCGGCCAGTTCTGCGGCGATCGGCATTGCCTCGGGTACACGGCTGCTGTTGACGATGAAGGCCATCACCCGGCCGGCCATCGCCAGTGCCAGCGGCCTGAGGTCACCGGTGTGCAGCACGAGTTCGCGGAGATCTCCGAAGCGTTGGTCGTTCTCGGCATCGGTCCCGGTGAACAGCTCGGTCGAGATCAGCATGGCGCGTGGCGCGGTGCGCAGCTCGAGCACACCGTCCTGATCGTCGGGCAGCCGGTCGGCCACGCGCAGCGCGCTATTCCACTGGACCCTCGCCGCGACGAGATCCCTTGGGCGCAGCCAATCGGCAGCCCGCAGATGCCACCGGCACGCGTCGGCGAACGCGCCGGCCGACTCCAGATGCGTGGCGATCAGCGCGGCGTTCTCCTCCACGCCGGCGGGGTCACGGCTCTCGATCGCCGCCGCCAACCGTCGGTGGGCCTGAACCCGGGTGGCGTTGAGTTGCGAATCATAGGCCACCGTGCGGATCAAAGTATGGCGGAAGCAATACCGTTGCCGGGGAACGAATTCCGTCTGGTCAATCAGTTCCGTCGCCACCAGCTCGGCCAGTCGGGTGGCGACCGGGCCGGTCACCAGTGTCGCGAGAGCGTCCGCATCGAACCGGGGTCCGATAACCGCCGCGGCGTTGAGCACGGACTTGGTCTCCGATGGCAGCCGATCGATGCGCGCTGCCAGCACGGCGTGCACCGTGGCCGGCACCCCGATGTCAGCCGGATCGCCGACCAACCGGTAGTGGCCGCGGCCGCCGGCGAGCACTCCCCGCCCGGCCAGGTCGCGGATGATTTCCTCGACAAAGAACGGGTTTCCGCCGGCAACCCTGGCAACCTGTTCGGCCAAAGCAGTAATGGACATGTCGCGACCGAGCAGGTTACACGCCAGGTCGGTCGCGGTCGCTTCGTCCAACGGGTGCAGCGCCACCGCCAGATCCGCAGCGCGATGGAGGTTTCCGTCAAACTCCGGCCGGTAGGTGGTGACGAACATCGCCGCCGTTCCCGGTAGCGCGGCCGTGAACTCGGCGAGGACTGCATCGCTGGCCGGATCGGCCCAGTGCGCGTCCTCCAGAATGAAGACTGTCGGCCCTGCTCGTGTTCTGAGAGCCTGCGCCATGATCGCGAGCAGCCGGTGCCGCCATCCGTCCACGCCCACCTGCGGCGGCGGTGAGGAGACGTCGGCGACACCCATGGCCTCGAACAGGATCTGGGCGTCCGTGGACGCGACGTCCTGCAAACGGGCGCCAGCCGCGGCGCGACGACGTGCGGGTTCTGCGCTCAGCCCCTCGACGGCGAACATCGCGCGCAGGAACCGCGACAGCGCGCGAAACGCGACGGGCCTCGCGTGGGCGTCACAGCGGGCGACGACCACGTCCACTCCCCGACGTGCGGCTTCGGTACCGAATTCGTCGACCAGCCGGCTCTTCCCCACCCCCGGCGCGCCGACGACGGCGACCACCGGGCTCGACCGCGAGTCGAGCGCTCGGTGCAGCTCGGCCAATTCGGCGGTGCGACCGAACAGCAGGCCCTCGTTGCGGCCGATCACCATCCGCTCGGGTTCGACGGCCAGCACCCGGCGCCCGGGAACCGGCCGGTCGGCTCCTTTGACGTCGACGTGCACGACCCGCCCCAACCGGACGGAGCGCTCGACGAGGGCGGCCGTGGTCAGCGAGCACAACACCGTACCCGCGCGGGCTGCGGATTCCATGCGCTGCGCCATGCCCACCGCATGGCCGACTGCGGTGTAACTCCTTGGGCCCGTGCCGATCTCGCCGACAATCACATCACCGGTGTTGAGTCCGACACGCAACTGCAGCGCCACACCGTCGCGTCGGTGTAGGTCATCGGCCAGTTGCCGGGCGACAGACTGGATCTCCAGCGCGGCGATGCAGGCCCGCAAGGCGTGGTCCTCGAGAGCTATCGGAGCACCGAACAGGGCCATCAGCCCGTCCCCGGTGAACTTGTCGATGGTGCCCTGATAGCGCTGCACCACCGCCGCGCAACGGTTGAAGAGATCGTCCATGATCTCTCTGAGACGCTCGGCGTCCAGTGCCGCGGCCAGCTTCATCGAGCCGACGACGTCGGCGAACAGCACGGTGACCTGCTTGTGCTCACCATTGATCCGCCGATTCTGGACCGGTGCACCGCACAGGTCGCAGAAGCGCGACCTCGCCCGCAGGTCGTTGCCACACGACCCGCAACACGCAGTGCTCTCAGTTACCGGGCTGGCCATCCCCTGCCGTCTCCGTGAAGGTATCGCTCATGATGGCGCATATCCTCACGCGGAGCGAGCGGATTGACTCCATGGCCCGCCGCGGACGCGGAGCCGGATCAGAACCCGTCGTGGACGACCACCCGTGTCCGTCCGGTCACTCCACCTCCGATAATCGCCTTCAGCACGTCAGCGACCTGACGGATCGGCACATCGCGGGTGAGGCGAGCCAGATGACGTGGTGTCAACTCCGATTCGATCTGCGCCCAGATCTCCCGGCGCTTCTCGATCGGCAGTAGCACGGAGTCGATTCCGGCCAGCGTCACCCCGCGCAGGATGAACGGCATCACCGTGGTCGGCAGGTCCGCGGATCCGGCCAGCCCGGAGATCGCGGCGACGCCGCCGTATCGCAACGTGCTGAGCGCGTAGGCCAACGTGGGCCCCCCGACGCAGTCGACGACGGCGGCCCAGTGCGCCTTCCCGAGGGCCCGGACCTTCTCGTCCGGGCCGGGAACGCGGTCGATCACCTCGGCGGCGCCGAGGTCACGCAGCAGGTCATGGGCGTCGGACTTGCCGGTGGATGCCACCACTTCGTAGCCCAGCCGGGCCAGCAGGTCCACGCTGACACTGCCGACTCCCCCCGTCGCACCGGTTACCAGCACCGGTCCGTCGGACGGGCCGATCCCGTGCGCGCGAACGGCGTTGACACTCATCGCCGCAGTGAATCCGGCGGTGCCGACGGCCGCGGCGTCGGCGGTGCTCAAGGACGACAGCTTGACCAGGTAGTCGGCCGGATAGCGGGCGGTCTGCGCATAGCCACCGTGCCGGCCCGTGCCGATGTCCTGACCGTGGGCGATCACGCGATCGCCCACGGCGAATTCCGGGGACGTGCTCGCGGTGACGGTGCCCGCGACGTCGATGCCCGGGATCAGCGGATACGAGCGGGCGACACCGCCTTTGGGCGTGACGGCCAGGGCGTCCTTGTAGTTGACGCTGGAGTACTCGACGTGGATGTCGACCTCCCCGTCGGGCAGGAAGGACTTGTCGACGACCTCGTGCCGTAGAACGATGCCGCCCTCGGCGTCCTGGTGCGCCACCATCGCGTTGATTTCCGTCATGACGGCCACAGTAACCAGTGGCCTCAGACCAACGAAGCCCCCGACCCATCCGGGCCGGGGGCTTCGTCACTGCGTTCTACGTCAGAGGAGGTGCGCCTGCAGGTCAGGCTTCATGGCCTGCAGCTCGCGGCCCCAGTACGCCCAGTTGTGCGTGCCGTTGGGCGGGAAGTTGAACACACCGTTCTTGCCGCCCGCGGCGATGTAGTTGTCGCGGAAGGTCTCGTTGGTACGGATGGTCAGGCCTTCGAGGAAGGTGGCGGGCAGGTCGCCGCCGCCGAGCTCGTTGGGCTGGCCGTTGCCGCAGTAGACCCAGATGCGGGTGTTGTTGGCGACCAGGGTCGGGATGTTGACCATTGGGTCGTTGCGCTTCCAGCCGCTGTTCGGGTCCTGGGTCTTGCCCCACATGTCGTCGGCCTTGAAGCCGCCGGCGTCACCCATCGAGATGTTGATCAGGAAGGGCCACCAGCCCTCGGAGGGGTTCAGGAAGCCGGACATCGAGCCCGCGTAGATGAACTGCTCCGGGTGCCAGGTCGCCAGGTTCAGCGCGGCTGAGCCGGCCATCGACAGACCGACCGCGGCGCTGCCGGTGGGCTTGACCGCGCGATTGGCCTGCAGCCACTGCGGGAGCTCCTGGGTCAGGAAGGTCTCCCACTTGTAGGTCACGGTCGGGCCCTTGTTACGGGCGGGCGCGTACCAGTCGGTGTAGAAGCTGGACTGGCCGCCGACTGGCATGACCACCGAGATACCACTGTCGAGGTACCACTCGAAGGCCTGGGTGTTGATGTCCCAGCCGTTGAAGTCCTCCTGAGCGCGCAGGCCGTCGAGCAGGTAGAGCGCTGGGGAGTTCTCGCCGCCGCTCTGGAACTGGATCTTGATGTCGCGTCCCATCGACGGAGACGGCACCATCAGATACTCGACCGGCAGACCTGGCCGGGAGAATGCTCCGGCGGTCGCCGACCCTCCGGTGAGGCCGACCAAAGCGGGCATCATCGCTGTCGCGATAGCCACGACACCGAACCGGCGCGCCCAGGGCCCACGAATCCTGTCAAGAAGTCTCATACCGTCAATCCATCCATCTTCCGGTACCGCGTTGCGCGGCCTGTCTGCGTTTTCCCAGTTCGACTTAGACGCCACCGACACCACAGCGATGTCTCCACCGCGCTGTCTCACCTCTCCGGAACTGCCAACGGGCGACGGAGTGGACCGAGAAAACTTCAGTTGTAGCGGTTGCAGTAAAGCATGTGACCACGACCTGAGAAAGTCCGGCCACGCCGAATAGCGCATGTTGGTGCGTGAAGGCGAATCTTACGACGGCGAAGATCACCGTCGCGACGTGGGGGAACACACCGCGCCGTCGAGCCAGGAAACGAATCTGCGGGGCGCACCCACCAACGGAGCGACGGCGATCACATTTCGGCGATTCACTAGGCTCCCCGGGATGGCGAAGCGCCGCGAAAGTGCAGGCAGGCTGACAGCCGAGGATTGGATACACGCCGGTTACGCGGTCCTCGCCGACGACGGGCGCGCAGCGCTCAAACTCGACCGTCTTTGCGCGCGCCTTGGCGTCACCAAGGGCAGCTTCTACTGGCATTTCCCCGACATGGCCGCATTCCGTGCCGCGCTGGTGCAGTCCTGGGCACAGCTGTACGATCGCGACCGCCGCGATTTCGATCAGCTGGGACACCTCGACCCTCGACAACGCCTCAACCAGATGATGACCTCGCTTTTGGGTGAGCGGCAGTGGGCACTGGAACGCGCGATGCGGGAGTGGGCCCGCACCGACCCCGTCGTCGCCGAGAGCGTGCAGCACGCTGACCGCCTGGTGGTCGCCGCGGTCCGGCAGGCGTTCCTCGACGCCGGGTTCGACAGCGACGAGGCCGACATGCGGGCGCAGGCCACCTTCGCGGCGGGTATCGGGTTTCTTCATCTGGCCGTCACGCCTCCGGAATCGCGCACCGCGGCTCAGCGGGAGCGCTTCCTGGACCTGATGCTGTCCCGCTGACCCTTACATACCAAAAGGTATGGTAATTTCCGCGCATGCCTGGCGCCTCGACCGTCTCCCCTGACTTCATCGACCGGCTCGCCGCACGCGCGGCCGAAGCGGAGCGCCTGCGCACGTTGCCGGCCGACACCGTTGCCGACGCGACGGATTCCGGGTTTATCGACCTACTGGCGCCCGCGCGATTCGGCGGGATGCAGGCGCGGTTCCCGGACATCCTCGACCCGGTCCGCCGGATGGCCCACGGCTGCGCGTCGAGTGCGTGGACGCTGGGCTTCTATGCCCTGCACAACTGGATGCTCGCGTTGTTCGGCGAACAGGCACAGAGCGAGGCGTTTGCGACGCGTCCGTTCCTGGCCCCGGCGCCACTGGCACCTACCGGCCGCGGAGTCGGCTGCGACGGTGGGATGCGGCTGACCGGCCGCTGGTCATGGGCGACGGGTGTGATGCACGGCAACTGGATCATGGTGGGCGCGCTGTTCGCACGGGTGGCCGGCGACCCAGCCACGATCCATCCGGTACTGGCACTGCTCCCCATCCAGGACGTCCGCATCGAGGACGTCTGGCACACCGACGGCATGCGGGCCACCGGATCCCACGACGTGGTGATCGACGACGCCTTCGTACCGGCGCACCGACTCGTCGAGGTGTCCGACATCTATACCGGTACCGCCCCGGGGGCGGCTCTGCACGACGCCGACACGTATCGCTGGCCGATGGTGCCGGCGTTGGCGCTGCTGGCGGCGATGCCCGCGCTGGGCAGCGCCGAACGCGCCACCGAAATCTACGGCGAGCGCCTCTCACAGAGGTTCCTCGCCTACGAGGGCGTCACGCAGAAGGACAAGCCGGTGGCAGCCATGCATCTGGGCGAGGCGCACGTCCGACTTCGGGCGCTGAGAAGTTTGTTGGCCGACACCGTCGGCGAGATCGAAGCGATCGTGGCGGCGGGCGACCCGGTGGACCGACCGGTGCGCGGTCAGGCCAGGCTGGCGGCGGCACATATCGTGCACGAGTCGTGCGCGATCATCGGCACTCTGCTCGCCGCGTCCGGCGCCAGCGCCCACTTCCTCGACAATCCGCTGCAACGCATCAAACGGGATGTCGACGTGATCGTCGGCCATGTCATCTTCGATTACGACACCAGCCGCGAGCTTGCCGGTGCCCTCACAATGGGAGGGAAGATTCCGCGCACCGCGATGGTGTGAGCCCGGGGAGGTTTCGATGGTCGACACGCTGCGTGACCGCGTCACCAAGTTCTTCCAGAAGAACGTCGCCAATCGGGTCATGCGGCACATGCCGTTTCAAACGCTGTTGGAGACGACCGGGCGAAAATCCGGCCAGCCCCGCTCGACCCCGCTGGGCGGGCGCCGCATCAAGGACAGCTTCTGGTTCGTCTCCGAGTTCGGCGACAAGTCCGACTACATCCGCAACATCAAGGCCGATCCCAACGTCCGGGTGCGGCTCAACGGACGCTGGCATCGCGGCACGGCGCATCTGCTGCCCGAGGACGATGCCCGGGAGCGGATGCGCACACTGCCGCAGTACAACAATGTCGGCGTGCGCACCTTCGGAACCAATCTGCTCACCGTGCGGGTCGACCTCATCGATTGATCAGCGACAGCTTTCACGTCGCCAAATTCCACGGCCGGATTCGGTCACGTTCTTTGGTCGTCTTCGTCGTCTTCGTCGTCTTCGTCGTCTTCGTTGTCTGCGAGTAGGTGGTGTTCGGGGTGGTGGTAGCCATTGACCAGCTGCGTGCGGTGTTGGCCGGCGTCGAGCCCTGGTGGTGGGTGCCATTCGGTCTGGTTCTTGGCGTTTTTGGTGGTGGTCCAGCCGGTGTTCTCGATCATGCGGTTGTGCGGTCCGCAGGCCAGGGTGAGGTCGTCGATGTTGGTCTGGCCGTCGTTTTTCCAGTCCGCGGCCGCGTGGTGGACCTGGCACCAGTACCCCGGGACGGTGCAGCCGGGCCGGGTGCAGCCCCGGTCGCGGGCGTGCAGGACGATCCGCTGGGCGGCGTTGGCCAGCCGTTGGGCCCGGCCGAGGTAGAGGCTTTGACCGGTGTGTTCGTCGAAGACGTACAGGTAGTGGTGGGCGCGGGCGGCCATCCGGATCAGATCGGGCATCGGCAGCAGCGAGCCGCCGCCGGTGACCGCCACCCCGGCACGTCTTTCCAGCTCCTGCAAGCTGGTCGAGACGATCACGCTGACCGGTAATCCGTTGTGGCTGAGTGTCCCGGATTCCAGGGTGCGGCGCAGCAGGGCTTTGAGGCCGTCGTGATTGCGCTGCCCTTCGGTGCGGGTATCGCCACACGCGGTCTCCGGTGCCCCATCCTCGCCCGGCTCGGGGGCGGGCATGTTGGCCCCGGGGGCGGCCTCTTTGGCCAGGGTGGCCTCCAGGTAGGCGCCCAGTTCGGCGTCGAGGTAGCCGCTGATCTTGCGAAACCCGTCACGCTGCTGCTTGCCGACCTTGACCCACCGTTTCCGGGCCACCTCGTCGTCGGCGGGTTCGGGGCCGTCCTGATCGATCATCATCAATAACCGCCCCGCGGCCGCATCGAGCTCGTCAGGGCCCAGACCCGAGCCCAGGGCGGCCAGCTGGGCATCGGCGGCGGCGCGGGTGTCCACATCCACCCACGCGGGCAGCTTCTGGTGAAACCTCGCGATCACCGTGATGTGCTCCTCATCCAGCAAGCCCTGAGCCTGGGCGGCGGCGGTGGCTTCCCACACCGGCGCAAGAGGCTGGCCCGTCATCGCCCGCCGCGGCCCCAGCATTTTGGCCCGTCGCAACCGCCGCCCCGCTTCGGCGCCACTGACCCGCAGCGCGGTGGTCAGCACGCCCTTCCACGACGATTCCCCGAGCCGGTGCGGCTCGGTCTCCTCGATCAACCGGGCCAACACCTTGTGCTCGAGGGCCGGCACGCTGCGCAGCACCGTGGTCAGCTCGGCCAGCAGCCCGACCAACTCGTGGTGCGAGAGCTCGTCGGCAGCTTTGGACAGCACACCGATCTGCTCGACGATCGCCCCCACCGCCTCCGACACCAACTCCATACATCGAACACTAGTGCGAACCACCGACAAGTCCAGCCGCCGATGCGACGGCTACGACCGCTGGAATCGGCAGAAATTCCACCGGAGGGGAACATCGCCGACACCCATTGACCACGCTTGGATCTAAAAGTAATGTCACTTTTACTTCTAGGCCGGGGAGATCGCGATGGAATCATTCGTCCACCTTCGAAAGGGCAAGACCCCCAAGCGGATTCATGCTGACCTCGACGGGCTCAAGGATGACGAGCTCGGTCGTGGCGGTTTCGTCGGCCGGACCGCCAACATGTACCGGCGGCACGACCCCACCGCCTACCGGAGCGTCGGCCCCCTCCGCCCCACCGACGTCCTGAGCAGTGAGCTCAAGCCCGGCGACGCCACCGATGCGCACGGCGGGCCGCTGTTGATGTTCTCCAATGCGGACTGCCAGGTGTTGCTGTCACGGCGCACCGAAGAGATGCCGTTCTTCGTCCGCTACGTCGACGGCGATCTGCTGTCCTTCGTCCATCGCGGATCCGGCTCCCTGGAAACCGAATTCGGGCCGCTGGACTACCGTCAGGGCGACTGGATCTACATTCCGAAGGCCTGCACGTGGCGGCAGCTGCCCGCCGAAGAGAGCACACTGCTGATGATCCAGGCGACCGACGAGTTCCGGGTGCCGCCCGCTGGCACTCTCGGCCGGCACTTCCCCTTCGACCCCGCGCAGGCGGTCATCCCCGAACCCCAGCCGATCGACGACGGCGTCGGCCCGCAGGTCGACGGAGAGTACGAAGTACGGCTGATCCACGACGGCGGGCCGACAAGCCTGTTCTACCAGCACAATCCGCTCGACGTCGAAGGTTGGCGCGGAGACAACTTTCCCTTCACCTTCAACATCGACGACTACACGGTCGTCACGTCCGAGAGCGTGCACCTGCCGCCCACAGTGCACCTGTTCATGCAGGCCACCGGGGTGTATGTGATGAACTTCCTGCCTAAACCCGCTGAGACGGTGCCCGGCACCGAACGCACGCCGTGGTACCACCGCAACGTGGACTACGACGAGATCGCGTTTTTCCACGACGGGTCCCTCTACGGCATCCCGATGCCTCCTGGCCTCGTGTCGCACGCACCGCAGGGTGTGCACCACGGGGCTCCGGAGAAGGCCCGCGAACGCGCGCGCCGCAAATTCGACGATTACGACCGGGTGGACTGGTCCGTCATCGCCATCGACACCCGACGGCGGTTGATCCCGTCGCCGGAGATCCTCGCCAACGATCTAGGGCAACACTGACGATGACGAAGCACGAATACGACCGTATCCCGTACCTGGTTGCCTACCAGAACAACTCGCGTGTCCGCGACGTCTACGGTGGCGTTGCCGAGCGGGTGGTGCTGGAAAGCTACCTGCTCAAGCCGAGAACGGTGGGAAGCGACACCGTGCTCGTGTTCATGCACCCGATCGGAGGGGGCGCGTACCTGCCGATGATCAACGCGCTCGCCCGCGCCGGCCATCACGTCATCTACTGCAACAGCAGATTCCGGGGCACCGACTCGGCGTTGCTGATGGAGAAGGTCGTCGAAGACCTCGGCGAGTGCATCAAGGACGCGAAGAACCGGCTCGGCTACTCCAAGGTGGTGCTCGCCGGGTGGAGCGGTGGCGGGTCCCTGTCGGCGTTCTACCAACAGCAGGCCCAGCACCCCACCGTGACGTCGAGCCCGTCGGGCGACGGTCCGGATCTGACCAAGCTCGGCCTCGTCCCGGCCGACGGCATCATGTTGCTCGCGGCGCACATCAGCAGACACGGCACCATGACCGAATGGCTGGACGCGTCGATTCTCGATGAATCGGACCCGACCAAGCGCGACCCCGAACTCGACCTGTACAACCCCGCCAACCCCAATCAGCCGCCGTACACGCCGGAGTTCTTGGAGCGCTACCGCGACGCCCAGGTCGCCCGGAACCGGCGGATCACCACCTGGGTGAAGGACAAGCTCGCCGAACTCAAGGCCGCCGGCCGACCCGATGACGAGTTCGCGTTCGTCGTCCACGGCACCATGGCCGATCCCCGCTGGCTGGACCCGACCGTCGATCCGAACGAACGGACCCCGGGAACCTGCTATCTGGGTGATCCTCAGGTGGTGAACATGAGCCCGGTGGGCCTGGCACGATTCTGCACGCTGCGCAGCTGGCTCTCGCAGTGGAGTTACGACGACGCGCACGGCGATGCCGTCAAGTGCGGTCCTGACATCGAGGTGCCCGCGCTGGTGATCGGAAACCTCGCCGACGACGCCTGCACTCCCAGCCACACACGCCGAATCTTCGAGGCGATCGGTCACCAGGACAAGGAGATGCACGAAATCGATGGAGCGAACCACTATTACGCCGGTCCGGATCAGCGGGACAAGCTCCGCGAGGCGGTCGGTATCGTCGCCGACTGGCTGGTTCGACACGACTTCGCGAGCGCCCGATGAGCACGGGTCCGCTCGACGGTATCCGGGTGCTTGAGGTCGGCACGCTGATCTCAGGCCCGTTCGCGGGACGCCTGCTCGGCGACATGGGTGCCGAGGTGATCAAGATCGAGCCGCCGGGTGCACCCGATCCGCTACGCACCTGGGGTCAGGCAGAGCTCGACGGGCATCACTTCTTCTGGACGGTGCACGCACGCAACAAGAAGGCCGTCACCCTGAATCTTCGCGTCCCGCAGGGTCGCGACCTATTCCTCGAACTGGTCGAGCGTTCCGACGTGATCGTCGAGAACTTCCGGCCCGGCACCCTGGAGAAATGGGGACTGGGTTATGACACTCTGCGTGACCGTCACCGCGGGATCATCCTGGTGCGAGTGTCGGGGTATGGGCAGACCGGCCCGGACGCGCACAAGGCCGGATACGCCTCGGTCGCCGAGGCCGCCAGCGGATTGCGGCACATGAACGGCTTCCCGGGCGGCCCTCCCCCGCGGTTGGCGCTGTCCCTGGGCGACAGCCTGGCCGGCATGTTCGCCGCGCAGGGCGCGCTTGCCGCGCTGTACCGCCGTTCCGTCACTGGCGACGGTCAGATCGTCGACGCGGCACTCACCGAATCATGTTTGGCGGTGCAGGAATCGACGATCCCCGACTATGACATCGGTGGAGTGGTGCGTGGCCCGTCGGGCACCAGGCTGGAAGGCATCGCTCCATCGAACATCTATCCGACCGCCGACGGCAGCTGGGTGGTGATCGCCGCCAACCAGGACACCGTTTTCCGGCGGTTGTGCGCCGCGATGGGCCAACCCGAACTCGCCACCGACGAGCGGTTCTCCAATCACGTTGCGCGCGGCCGCAATCAGGATGAGCTCGACGCGATCATCGCAGCGTGGGCCGCGCAGCGGCAGCCGGACGACATCATCTCCACCTTGTCCGACGCGGGCGTGATCAGCGGACCGATCAACACCGTCGCCGAGGTGGTCCGGGACCCGCAACTGCAGGCGCGCGGGATGATCGCCGACCACTGGGATGAGCGGATCGGGCGGAACATCAAGGGGCCAGGCGTGGTTCCGGTGTTGTCCGAGACGCCCGGCACGATCCGTTCTGCCGGATCGGCGCGGCCGGGCCAGCACAACGACCAAATCTACCGGGATCTACTCGGCAAGACCGACGCCGAGCTGGACGCTCTGAGAGCGGAGGGTGTGCTATGACCACGCCTACCCATGTCGACATCCGTGATGTGTCGATGCGCGACGGCCTGCAGATCGAGGATCCGATCCCGCTGTCGGCCAAGCTCGAACTCCTGGCGGCCATCGCGGCCACCGGCGTGCGGGAGATGGAGGCGACGGCGTTCGTGTCGCCGTCGAAGGTCCCCGCGCTGGCTGACGCCGCCGACCTCGCCGCCGAGCTGCACAACTTCCCCGGGATCGAGTTCTCCGCGTTGGTCGCCAGCCCGAACGGTGCGAGGCGGGCGATCGCCGCAGGTCTGCGCTCGATCGAATACGTGGTGTCGGCCGCCGACGGTCACAGCCGCGCCAACGTGGGGCGCTCCTCGGCGGAGGCCACGGCCCAGATCCCCGAGATCGTCGCGATCGCCCACGACAGCGAGGTGTCCGTCGAGGTCATCGTCGCGACTGCCTGGGACTGTCCGTTCGACGGGCCGACGCCGCCGCAGAGGGTCGTGGACATCGTGCGTGCGGCCGTCGACGCCGGTGTCGACCGCCTGGCCATCGCCGACACGATCGGCACCACGACACCGCGGCGGGTCAGTGATCTGATCGCGGTGGTCCGGCCGCTGATCGGCGACCTCCCGCTGGGCGCGCATTTCCACAACACCCGCGGCGCCGGCCTGGCCAGTGCGTACGCTGCGGTCGGCGCAGGCGTCACCAGGCTGGACGCCTCGGTGGGCGGCCTGGGCGGATGTCCGTTCGCCCCGGGGGCCAGCGGCAACATCGCGACCGAAGACTTGGTCTATCTGTTGCGGGACAGCGGCATTCACGTCGACGTGGATCTGGATGCAAGCATCGCCGCGGCCGGCGTGGCGCAGCGCGCGGTGGGCCACGACCTACCGAGCTCGCTGCTGCGCGCCGGCGACCGGATCCTGGGATAGCCGGCCGTGCCGCCGGAACCCGGTTCGCTCAGCGCCAAGGGCCGCCAGACCCGCGGCGCGATCGAACAGGCAGCCCGCAAGCTGTTCGCCGAGCGTGGCTTTCACGGCACCACGCTCACCGACATCACGTCGGCTGCCGGCAAGTCACCCGCGGTCTTCTACCGGTACTTCGCCGACAAGGAGGATCTGCTCGCTGCGCTGGCGCAGTCGTTCCTGCGCGATGTCGTCACTCCGTCCGGTCTGAGTGTTGCACTGCCCGAGTCGCCCGACGACGACGCGTTCTTCACCACGGTGGTCAGCGGGTACTGGACGATGTTCAAGCAGAACATCGGGATCATGATCGCCGTCGCGCAACTGGCCGCCACCCAGCCGCGCTTCGCGCTGGTGCAGAACGAGTTCCGGAGATTCGGCATCGACATCGTAGCGGCATCGGTGCTTCGCGCCCAAGAACAGGGATACGGTGGGGAACTGCACCCCGAGCACACGGCGGCGGCGATCGCGTTGCTGTTCGAGAACTTCACCACCGTGTTCGTCGGTGCATCCGGCCTGGGCATCGACATCGACGACGAGGAAGCGATCGCCACCCTCTCACGGATCTGGAAGAAGACGCTGTACGGATACTGACCACGACGACGTTCAAAGGAGAACTGTGGACTTCACCCTTCCGGACCACCTCCCCGGGCTGCTCGCCGAGATGGACGCGTTCATCGAGGCCGAGATCAAACCGCTGGAGCGCGAACACATCCAGTATTTCGACCAGCGACGCGAACATGCCCGCACCGATTGGGACAACGGCGGTGTGCCGCGTCGTGAGTGGGAGGATCTACTCGACGAGATGCGCCGGCGTGCCGACG
This sequence comes from Mycobacterium sp. ZZG, assembly GCF_054786995.1. NCBI lineage: Bacteria > Bacillati > Actinomycetota > Actinomycetes > Mycobacteriales > Mycobacteriaceae > Mycobacterium > Mycobacterium sp. ZZG. The sequence goes on along the minus strand of NZ_JBTBFV010000008.1, from coordinate 93,332 downwards.
CCGCGGGCTGGCTGCGTTTTGGGCTGCCGTCGCAGTTCGGGGGCCGGGACGGAAGCAACCTCGACATGGCGGTGATCCGGGAGCATCTGGCCCACAAGGGGCTGGGGTTGCACAACGACCTCCAGGACGAGTCCTCGATCGTCGGCAACTTCCCGCAGGTGATCATGATGGACCGCTTCGGCACCGACGAGCAGAAGCGGGAATGGACCGACGCACTGATCACCGGCAAGCGGTCGATGGCGTTCGGACTCACAGAACCCAATCACGGTTCGGATGCCACATGGCTGGAGACCACCGCCGTGCAAGACGGTGACATGTGGATCATCAACGGCGCCAAGCGCTTCAACACCGGGGTGCACCGTGCCACCCACGACCTGGTGTTCGCGAGGACCTCCGGTGAGGCGGGCCAGGCACGTGGCATCACCGCGTTCCTGGTGCCGACCGATGCGCCGGGATTCTCGGTTCCGTACTACTGGTGGACGTTCAACATGCCCACCGACCACGGCGAGGTGCTCCTGGAGAACGTGCGGGTGCCGTCGGACGCGGTGCTCGGCGAGGTGGATCGCGGGCTTGAGGTCGGGCAGACGTTCCTGCACGAGAACAGGATCCGCCAGGCCGCCAGCAGCCTGGGAGCGGCCCAGTACTGCATCGACCGCGCCGTCGCTTACGCCAACGACCGTAAGGTGTTCGGCAAGCCGCTCTCGACCCACCAGGCCGTGCAGTGGCCGCTCGTGGAGTTGCAGACCGAGGCGCAGATGGTGCGCCTGCTGGTGCGTTTCGCGGCGTCCGAACTCGACCGCAACCACCACATGGAGGTGTCGGACAAGGTGTCGATGGCCAACTACCGGGCCAACCGCCTGGTCTGCGAGGCCGCCGATCGCGCCATGCAGGTGTTCGGCGGTGTCGGCTACAGCAGGCACGAGCCGTTCGAGCACATCTATCGGCATCATCGCCGGTATCGGATTACCGAGGGGGCGGAGGAGATTCAGATCCGGCGGGTGGCGCAGAGGCTGTTCGGATTCGGGCGGCGATGAGCGCTTGCGCGAAGAGCAGAAGGCAGCGATGAGCGCTTGCGCGAAGAGCAGAAGGCAGCGATGAGCGCTTGCGCGAAGAGCAGAAGGCAGCGATGAGCGCTTGCGCGAAGAGCAGAAGGCGGCGATGAGCGCTTGCGCGAAGAGCAGAAGGCGGCGATGAGCGCTTGCGCGAAGAGCAGAAGGCAGCGATGAGCGCTTGCGCGAAGAGCAGAAGGCAGGCATGAGCGCCGATTTGGCCGCGGCTCTCGAAGAGGTGCTGCGGCCGGTGCTCGGCGACACGACCGTCGAGAATCTGCAACGGCTGACGGGTGGGGCGAGCCGGACGACGTGGAGTTTCACCACGCACGCGAGGAGCAGATCAGACACCGCGTACGTCGACGGTAATGCCCGGCCGCTGATCCTGCGTACAGGCGCCCGCGACGACATCCACGCCAGCATGGAGCTGGAGGCCAAGGTTCAGCAGCGCGCCGCCGCTGCCGGCGCCCCGGTGCCCCACATCCTCACCGCGGACAGTTCTTCGGAGGTCGTGGGTGATCCGTTCCTGATCTGTGATGCCATTCCCGGTGAGACGATCGTTAGGCGCATCTTCCGCGGCCTCGATCAGGAAGGACGCACTCGCCTGCTCGGACAGTGTGCGACAGCGCTTGCGGCGATTCATCGCGCCGACCCGGACGGTATTGGTTTGACCGCGCCCGACGAGCTCGCCGGGTGGCGAACACGTCTGGATGAGATCGGCGACACCACAGCGGCTTTCGAGTGGACATTCCGTCGGCTGGCTGACGCGCGTCCGGCCCCCTCACCGATGCGCCTGGTGCACGGCGATTTCCGGATGGGCAACGTAATCGTCGACGAGTCAGGCCTTGCCGCGGTGCTTGACTGGGAACTGACGCATATCGGGGAGATCTACGAAGACCTGGCGTGGTTCTGTATCCGCGCATGGCGGTTCGGCGCACCCGAGGAACTCGGAGCAGGCGGCCTGGGCAGCGTGGAGGCGTTCTTGCAGGCCTATGAGGCGGCGGCGGGTACCACGCTAGACCGCAAGGCTTTCCGGTGGTGGCTGACCGTGGCGACACTGCGGTGGGGCGTCATCTGCCGGCACCAGGCCGAACGCCACCTGTCCGGCGAGTCGCCGTCGGTCGAGCTGGCGGCGATCGGTCGCCGGGTCAGCGAAACCGAATGGGACCTGCTGGATCTGCTGTCAGGAGGAGGGCCGCGATGAGCGCTCGCGCGAAGAGCCGAGGGCCACGATGAGCGCTCGCGCGAAGAGCCGAGGGTCACGATGAGCGCTCGCGCGAAGAGCCGAGGGCCACGATGAGCGCTCGCGCGAAGAGCCGAGGGTCACGATGAGCGCTCGCGCGAAGAGCCGGGGGTCACGATGAGCCGACGTCCCACCGCCGCTGAGCTTGTCGCCGCCGTGGCCAACTTCCTCGACAACGACGTCCGCGCCCTCGGAGGTCAGGTCGGCTTCCATTCCCGCGTAGCGGCCAACGTGTTGCGCATTGTCGAGCGGGAGCTGCTCGACGAGGAGCGGGCAGCGGTGCGGGCCGCGATCGATGGTCTCGGCTTCCCCGACGAGCAGTCGCTGGCCGGTGCGATTCGGGACGGCAGACTCGACGACCGGGGTGACGAGGTGATGAAGTGCCTGCGCCTGACGGTGCGGCACCGGTTGTCGATCGACCACCCGGGGTATGCGGACGGGCGATGATCCCGTTCGTCTCGTCGATGACGCAGCTCATGGTCACCGAGGCCCCGACCCGTACGGCATCGCCCCCGACGGGGTCGGCGTGGTGTGGGTGACGCTGGTGCACAGCGGCGTCGTCGTCCGCCTGACCGCTGACGGCGGTCAACAGCGCTTCAGGCCGCGTCGGGTACAGCCACGGCGAGGTCGCCGAGTTTGCCTGCCGGGCCCGGCCGGCCGGCCACCCCCGATCGCCGCCGGGCAGCGCGGTGCTGGTTTACCGAGTGGGCCGCGGGTCGCGTCGGACACCTGACCGCCGACGGTGTCATCAGCGAGTACGCCCTCCCGGTGGCCGCCTCCGAACCCCACGGGATCGCCGTCGTCCCGGACGGCACGGTGTGGGTCGCCGCCGGGGGCAGGTCGGTGGTCGGGCTGCGCTGACGCGGATCAGAGCCTGCGCACCCGCGCCAGCCACGCGGGTTCGTCGACGACGGTGCCGATGGGCAGCCCCAGCGCCTCGGCGTGGATCTCCGTCACCATTCCTCGGTATCTCGTCTCGTCGAGCGCCTCGATCTCCCACCCCGCCTCGAAAGCGGCCCGGATGGTGTTGTCACTGACCTCGGGCCCGAATCCGCGGCCGGTGTCCGAGAGTGCGAGGACATGCACCACGGAGCCGGTCCGGGTCGCCGAGCGGAGGCTCCGCACGTAGGACGCGCGGTCTTCGTCGTCAAAGATGTGGAACAGCGCGCTGTCGATGATTGTGTCGTACTTCGGCTGCTCGGGGAGGTGCAGTGCGTCGGCCACGGCGAAGCGGGCGTTCACGCCGCGCGCCTCGGCGTTGCGCCGGGCCTGTTCGATCGCGGTGGGCGCACCATCCATCCCGACCACGTCGTAGCCCGCCTCGGTCAGCAGGATGGTGTGCTCGCCGGTACCACATCCGGCGTCGAGCACCCGGCCGGTGATCAGACCGGCCCGTTCCAACTCGATGACGGCCGGTTGCGGCTCGCCGATCACCCACGGCAGAGTCTGGTTCTTGTAGAACTCGTCGAAACGGGACAGTCTTGGGGTCAGATTCATGCCCGCCAGCGTTCAACCTGAACCGAAGTTGAGGTCAACACGATGCCCGTGACAGTCACCGCCGCCGTGGCCGACCGGCTTTTCGGCGCGATCGAGCACAGCGACATCACCACGGTGGCGAAGCTGTTCAGTCCGGGCATCGCGGTCTGGAAGAGTGGCGACACCCGGGACAACGACCATGCCCGTTCGGTGAAGATCATCCAGTGGTTCGTCGACGCCACCGTTGATCGCCGCTACGAGATCCTGGACCGCCAGCTGTTCGACGGAGGTTTCGTCCAGCAACACGTCCTGCATGCGCGTACCCCCGCCGGGACGACGATCGCGATGCGGGTGTGCATCGTGATCAAAGTGGACGCAGACGGAATGATCACCCGGGTCGACGAGTACTTCGACCCCGCCGAGATCGAGCCACTGCTGTCCACACCTCGTCGTGACCGCTGAAGCGGCGGCGTAGCAGCCCTTTTCGGTGTTCGGGCCTCGGCACCGGGACTGCGCGTTACCATCGCGCCCATGGCCGTGCCATCTCCGGAGCCATCACGGGCTCAGGACCCGCTGCGGATCCTCGTCTACAGCGACAACCCCAGGACCAGGGAACAGGTCAGGCTGGCGCTGGGTAAGCGCATCCACCCGGAGTTGCCCGAACTGACCTATCTCGACGTCGCCACGGGACCGATGGTGATCAAGCAGATGGACGAGGGTGGATTCGACCTGGTGATCCTCGACGGGGAGGCCGCCCCGGTCGGCGGGATGGGGATCGCCAAGCAGCTCAAGGACGAGATCAACGACTGCCCGCCGATCCTGGTGCTGACCGGGCGTCCTGATGACGCGTGGCTGGCCCGGTGGTCGCGGGCCGAGGCCGCGGTGCCACATCCGATCGATCCCATCCGGCTGGGCGACGCGGTGGTGTCGCTGCTACGCCCCGCGCTCTGACCGGATCCGCAGGAAACGTCCTGGCGCAGTTACCTATTCGAGGCAGAGCGAGATCGCCGGACGACGCCACTAGCGATACTAACCAAAATGTATGGCGCGGATCCCAAACAAGGCTAGGCTGTGCGGTAGCTCACATCGACTGCCCCGAGGAGCTGCAACGCAGTATGGATCTGTACACGCCCATTCTGGTGCTTGGTGCGATCGCCGCTGTGTTCGCCGTCGGGTCGGTCGGGATCGCGCTGCTGATCGGGCCGCGACGTTACAACCAGGCCAAGCTCGAAGCCTACGAGTGCGGCATCGAACCGATGGATCCGATGGACCCTGCCGCGGCCGCGACGGGGCAGCGCTTCCCCATCCGCTACTACCTGACGGCGATGTTGTTCATCGTCTTCGACATCGAGATCGTCTTCCTTTACCCGTGGGCGGTCGCGTTCGACAGCCTCGGGCTGTTCGCCCTGGTGGAGATGCTGCTGTTCATGGTGATCGTGTTCGTCGCCTACGCCTACGTGTGGCGGCGGGGAGGCTTGCAATGGGATTAGAGGAACGGTTGCCCAGCGGAATCCTGCTCTCGACCGTCGAGAAGGTCGCCGGATACGTACGCAAGGGTTCGCTGTGGCCCGCGACTTTCGGGCTCGCCTGCTGTGCGATCGAGATGATGGCGACCGCGGGACCGCGTTTCGACATCTCCCGATTCGGCATGGAGAGGTTCTCGGCGACACCGAGGCAGGCCGATCTGATGATCGTCGCGGGCCGGGTCAGCCAGAAGATGGCGCCGGTGCTGCGTCAGATCTACGACCAGATGGCCGAACCGAAATGGGTGCTGGCCATGGGGGTGTGCGCCTCTTCCGGCGGAATGTTCAACAACTACGCGGTGGTGCAGGGGGTTGACCACGTGGTGCCTGTCGACATCTACCTGCCGGGGTGTCCGCCCCGGCCCGAGATGCTGCTGCACGCAATCCTCAAACTGCACGACAAGATTCAGCAGATGCCCCTCGGGGTGAACCGCGAGGAGGCGATCCGGGAGGCCGAGCAGGCTGCGCTGGCAGCGCCGCCGACGATCGAGCTGAAAGGCCTGCTGCGGTGATGAGGATGGTGCACCGGTGAGCGCTTCGGACGGCGACGTGCGCCCCGAGGTGATTGGGGTGCGCCGGGGCATGTTCGGCGCCGAGGGCTCCGGCGACACCTCGGGTTACGGCCGCCTGATCCGTCCGGTCGCGCTTCCGGGCGGCTCCCCGCGGCCGTACGGGGGGTATTTCGACGACATCGTCGACACGCTGGAAGCCGCACTGGGCGAAGAGACCTACGCCGAATCGATCGAGCGGGTGGTGGTCTACCGCGACGAGCTCACCGTCGAAGTGCACCGCGACCGGCTCGTCGAGGTGGCCCAGACCTTGCGCGACGACCCGGCACTGCGTTTCGAATTGTGCCTGGGCGTCAGCGGTGTGCATTATCCCGACGACGCGGGCCGCGAGCTCCATGCGGTCTATCCGCTGATGTCGATCACGCACAACCGGCGGATGCGCATCGAGGTGGCCGCTCCCGATGCCGACCCGCACATCCCCTCGTTGTTTCGTGTCTATCCGACCACCGACTGGCACGAACGTGAGACCTACGACTTCTTCGGCCTGATCTTCGACGGCCATCCATCGCTGACCAGGATCGAGATGCCGGACGACTGGGTGGGCCATCCGCAGCGGAAAGACTATCCACTGGGCGGCATTCCAGTCGAATACCACGGCGCCGAGATCCCGCCTCCCGACCAGCGGAGGGCATACAACTGATGACCACTTCGAAGCAACCGCCCGAACGGGTGGTGGTCGTCGGCGGCCAGGACTGGGATCAAGTCGTCACTGCGGCCAGGCAGAACGCGGCCGAGCACGCCGGTGAGCGCATCGTCGTCAACATGGGTCCGCAGCACCCGTCCACGCACGGTGTGCTGCGGTTGATCCTGGAGATCGAAGGCGAGACGATCGTCGAAGCCCGGTGCGGCATCGGGTATCTGCACACCGGTATCGAGAAAAACCTGGAGTTCCGGAACTGGACGCAGGGTGTCACGTTCGTGACCCGGATGGACTATCTGTCACCGTTTTTCAACGAGACCGTCTACTGCCTCGGCGTGGAAAAGCTACTCGGGGTCACCGACGACATCCCGGAACGGGCCTCGGTGATCCGCGTGATGATGATGGAGCTCAACCGGATCTCCAGTCATCTTGTCGCGCTGGCGACCGGTGGCATGGAGCTGGGCGCCATGACCGCGATGTTCCTCGGCTTCCGCGAACGCGAACTCATTCTCTCGGTGTTCGAGACGATCACCGGGCTGCGGATGAACAACGCCTACATCCGGCCGGGCGGGGTGGCCGCCGACCTGCCCGATGAGGCGCTCCCCCAGCTCCACGACCTGCTCAAGGTGCTGCCGGCGCGGCTTCGCGACATGGAGGACCTGCTCAACGAGAACTACATCTGGAAGGCCCGCACGCAGGGGGTGGGCTATCTCGACCTGACCGGGTGCATGGCGCTGGGCATCACCGGTCCCGTGCTGCGGTCCACCGGCCTACCCCACGACCTACGGAAGACCCAACCCTATTGCGGCTACGAGACTTACGAGTTCGACGTCATCACTGACGACCAGTGCGACTCCTATGGCCGGTATTTGATCCGAGTCAAGGAGATGCACCAGTCGATCAGGATCGTCGAGCAGTGCGTGGACCGTCTCGAGCCATTGTCCGGTGCGCCGGTGATGATCGCCGACAAGAAGCTGGCATGGCCTGCCGACCTGAAGGTCGGACCCGACGGTCTGGGGAATTCCCCCGAGCACATCGCCAAGATCATGGGTCACTCGATGGAGGGTCTGATCCACCACTTCAAGCTGGTGACCGAGGGGATCCGGGTGCCGGCCGGGCAGGTCTACGTCGCGGTCGAATCGCCGCGCGGCGAGCTTGGGGTGCACATGGTCTCCGACGGCGGGACACGCCCTTACCGGGTGCACTACCGGGATCCGTCGTTCACCAATCTCCAAGCCGTGGCGGCGATGTGTGAGGGAGGCATGGTCGCGGACGCGATCACGGCAGTGGCATCGATCGACCCGGTGATGGGCGGGGTGGACAGATGACCAACGTCTTTCTGGAGCTGGGCCAGCGGCCTGACGAGCCCGGTCCCCCGGTTCACGGGCCCACGAGGTATCCCGCCGAGGTGACCGCGAGGCTGGAGGCAGACGCGGCGACGATCGTGGCCCGCTACCCGCAGGCGAGGTCGGCGCTGCTGCCTCTTCTGCACCTGGTGCAATCCGAGGACGGCTACCTTACCCCGGCCGGAATTGCTTTCTGTGCAGCACAGTTGGGTCTCACGGACGCGGAGGTGACCGCGGTCGCGACGTTCTACTCGATGTACCGGCGCGAACCGACCGGCGATTACCTGGTGGGGGTCTGCACCAACACCCTCTGCGCGGTGATGGGCGGCGACGCGATCCTGGAGAGCCTGGAGACGCACCTGGGCGTCGCACCGGGCCAGACCACCGCGGACGGGGCGGTCACGCTGGAGCATGTCGAGTGCAACGCCGCCTGTGACTACGCCCCGGTGGTGATGGTGAACTGGGATTTCTTCGACAACCAGACCCCGGCCTCGGCCCGAGATCTCGTGGATGCGCTGCGCTCGGGTCGCCCACCGACGCCGTCGCGCAGCGGTTCGCTGTGCACCTTCCGGGAGACCGCGAGAATCCTTGCCGGGCTTACCGGCCCGTGTGACGAGGTGGCACCGGGAGAGGTCGGTGCGGCGACACTGGCCGGGCTGCGGTTCGCCCGCAAGCACGGCATGTCGGCACCAGATGGCGGTGCGCCGTCGGACACCTCCGATTCCGGGCATGCCGCACCGTCGGCGGACGGGCAGGCCGAAGCCGCCGAGGCCGTGAAAGACCAACCGGCACCGGCACCGTCGGCCGACGTCCCGGCGCGGCCGTCGACACCGGAAACCGACCCGAAGGCGGCGGATCACCGATGAACACGCTGACCCCGGTGCTGAGCCGGTTCTGGGACGAGCCACAACCGTGGTCATTGGACACCTATCGCCGCCACGGCGGGTACCAGGCACTGGACCGGGCGCTGGCCATGACACCCGACGACGTGATCGCCACAGTGAAGGACTCCGGACTGCGGGGACGCGGAGGCGCGGGTTTCCCGACCGGGACGAAGTGGTCGTTCATTCCCCAGGGGAAGGAGGGCGCCGCCGCCAAGCCGCACTATCTGGTGATCAACGCCGATGAGTCCGAACCCGGCACCTGCAAGGACATTCCGCTGCTGCTGACCAGCCCGCATTTCCTGGTCGAGGGCGCGATCATCGCCGCATACGCGATCCGGGCCCATTACGCGTTCATCTACCTGCGCGGTGAGGTGGTGCCGGTGCTGCGGCGATTGCAGGCCGCGGTCGCCGAGGCCTACGCCGCGGGACATCTCGGCACCGACATCCACGGGTCCGGTTTCGATCTGGAACTCATCGTGCACGCCGGGGCCGGCGCCTACATCTGCGGTGAGGAGACCGCACTGCTGGACTCACTGGAGGGCCGGCGCGGCCAGCCCCGGTTACGGCCGCCCTTCCCGGCCGTCGCAGGACTCTACGCATGCCCGACCGTGGTCAACAATGTCGAGTCGATCGCCAGCGTGCCGCCGATCATGCTCAACGGTGTCGACTGGTTCCGGTCCATGGGTTCGGAGAAGTCACCTGGTTTCACGCTGTACTCGTTGTCCGGTCACGTCACGACACCCGGTCAGTACGAGGCTCCGCTCGGTGTCACGTTGCGGCAGTTGCTCGAGTACGCCGGCGGGGTCCGGGCCGGGCACTCACTGAAGTTCTGGACGCCGGGCGGATCCTCGACACCACTCCTGACCGCCGAACACCTGGATGTCCCCTTGGATTACGAGGGCATGGCCGGTGTCGGGTCCATGCTCGGCACCAAGGCGCTGCAGATCTTCGACGAGACCACCTGTGTGGTGCGGGCGGTGCGCCGGTGGACGCAGTTCTACGCGCACGAGTCGTGCGGCAAGTGCACCCCGTGCCGTGAGGGCACCTACTGGCTGGCGCAGATCTACGAGCGTCTCGAGACCGGTGCGGGCACCGAGGCGGATCTGGACAAGCTGCTCGACATCTCCGACAACATCTTCGGGAAGTCGTTCTGCGCGCTGGGTGACGGGGCGGCGAGTCCGATCATGTCCTCGCTCAAGTATTTCCGCGGTGAGTACGAAGCGCACCTCGCCGCCGGCGGATGCCCGTTCGACCCGTACGCGTCGATGCTGGCCGCACCGGAAGGAGTGGGCGCATGACCCTCGCAGAGCACAGCCACGACGCGCCACCGGTGGAGATGGTGACCCTGACCATCGACGGCAACGAGGTCACGGTGCCCAAGGGCACGTTGGTGATCCGCGCCGCCGAGTTGATCGGGCTGCAGATCCCGCGCTTCTGCGACCATCCCCTGCTCGACCCGGTGGGTGCCTGCCGACAGTGCCTCGTCGAGGTGGAAGGACAACGCAAACCGTTGGCGTCGTGCACCACCACCGTGGCCCCCGAGATGGTGGTGCGCACCCAGTACACCTCAGAGGCCGCCGATAAAGCCCAGCACGGCGTGATGGAACTGCTGCTGATCAACCACCCGCTGGACTGTCCCGTCTGCGACAAGGGCGGCGAATGTCCGCTGCAGAACCAGGCGATGTCCAACGGCCGTGCCGAGACCCGTTTCGAGGACGTCAAACGGACGTTTCCCAAGCCCATCAACATCTCGTCGCAGGTGCTGCTCGACCGGGAACGCTGCGTGCTGTGCGCCCGCTGCACACGCTTTTCCGATCAGATCGCCGGCGACCGGTTCATCGATCTGCTGGAACGCGGTGCGCGCCAACAGGTCGGGATCGCGCCGGGTGAACCGTTCCAGTCGTACTTCTCCGGCAACACCGTGCAGATCTGCCCGGTCGGTGCGCTGACCGGCGCCGCGTACCGGTTCCGAGCGCGGCCGTTCGATCTGGTGTCGAGCCCGAGCGTGTGTGAGCACTGTGCGTCGGGATGCGCGCAGCGCACCGACCACCGCCGCGGCAAGGTGATGCGCCGCCTGGCCGGCGACGATCCCGAGGTGAACGAGGAATGGAACTGCGACAAGGGTCGGTGGGCGTTCACCTACACCACGGTGGGCGACCGCCTCACCACACCGCTGGTGCGTGACGGCGGCGCCCTGCGGCCGGCCTCGTGGTCGGAGGCGCTCAGCGTCGCCGGGGCCGGGTTGGCCGCGGCCGCAGGCAGCACCGGTGTGCTGGTCGGCGGCCGGGCCACCGTCGAGGACGCATACGCCTACGCCAAGTTCGCGCGAATGGTGTTGAACACCAACGACATCGACTTCAGGACCAGACCGCACAATGCGGAAGAGGCCGGCTTCCTCGCCGCGCACATCGCGGGCCTGCCCATGACCGTGACCTACGCCGATCTGGAGAAGGCGCCAGCGGTGCTGCTGGCGGGTCTGGAACCCGAAGAGGAGTCACCGATCGTCTCTCTGCGCCTGCGCAAGGCCGTCCGCAAACACGGACTGCAGGTGCTGTCGATCGCGCCGCTGGCCACCCGTGCCCTCGGCAAGCTGTCGGGCCGGCTGATCCGGTGCGCCCCGGGTTCCGAGGCGGCCGCTCTGGACGGGCTGGCCGGCGACGAACTGCTGTCGATGGCCGGTGCGCTGCTCCTGGTCGGAGAGCGCCTCGCCGTGTCCCCCGGCGCGCTGACGGCGGCGGCACGACTCGCCGAGAACACCGGGGCGCGCCTGGCGTGGATACCGCGGCGCGCCGGAGATCGCGGGGCGGTGGAGGCGGGCGCGCTGCCGAACCTGCTGCCGGGCGGTCGACCGGTCGGCGACCCCGCTGCCCGCCGGCAGGTTGCCGACGCATGGCACGTCGACGACCTCCCGGACGTCCCGGGCCGCGACACCTCGACGATCCTTGCCGGCGCCCGTGACGGCACGTTGGGCGCGTTGCTGCTCGGCGGCGTCGAACTCGACGACCTGCCCGATCCCGACGCCGCCCGCGCCGCGGTGGAGGCGGCCCCGTTCGTCGTCAGCCTGGAGTTGCGCCATAGCGATGTCACCGAACGTGCCGACGTGGTGTTCCCGGTCGCGCCCGTCGCCGAGAAGGCGGGCTCCTTCCTCGACTGGGAGGGCCGCAGTCGCGCGTTCGGACCGGCACTGCAGAGCAACGCGATCTCCGATCTGCGGGTGCTGAGCCTCCTGGCTGACGAGATCGGGGTCGACCTCGGCCTGGCAACCGCTGCGCAGGAACGGGTCCGCCTCGGGATGTGGTCGGGAAACCGCGCCGCCGCTCCGCAGGTTGATCCGTCGCCGCCACAACCGCAGCACGGTCAGGCCGTGCTGGCGGGCTGGCGGATGCTGCTCGACGACGGACGGCTGCAGGATGGTGAACCACACCTGGCCGGTACGGCGAGAGCGCCCGTGGCCTGCCTCTCGCCGGCCACGGCGGACGAGATCGGTGTCGCCGCCGGTGAACTCGTGTCCGTCAGCACCGCCCGCGGCGCGATCACGCTGCCGTTGACGGTGGCCGACATGGACGACCGTGTGGTCTGGGTGCCGCTGAACTCCCCCGGCAGCCACGTGCACCGAAGCCTGGGTGTGACGACCGGCGCGGTGGTGTCGATCGGTCGCGCCCCGTCCGGCTGCGGCCAGAACGGCCAATCTGACCGGAGCCCGGCATGACCTACCCCGACCCCACACTGTTCGGACACGATCCGTGGTGGCTGATGGTCGGAAAAGCCGTCGGCATCTTCGGATTCCTGGTTCTGACCGTGCTCGCCGCGATCCTGATCGAGCGAAAGATCCTGGGACGCATGCAGATGCGCCTCGGTCCGAACCGCGTCGGTCCGCGTGGCCTGTTGCAGTCGCTGGCCGACGGCGTGAAGCTCGCGCTCAAAGAGGGACTTGTCCCCGCCGGGGTCGACAAGGGCATCTATCTGGCGGCCCCGGTGATCGCGGTGACCCCGGCATTCATGGCGTTCGCGGTGATCCCGCTCGGCGGCGAGGTGTCGGTGTTCGGCCACCGCACCGCACTGCAGTTGACGGATCTGCCGGTCGCAGTGCTCTACATCCTGGCGGTGACCTCGATCGGGGTGTACGGCATCGTGCTGGCCGGCTGGGCGTCGGGGTCGGTGTATCCGCTGCTGGGCGGGCTGCGCTCGACGGCGCAGGTGATCTCCTACGAGATCGCCATGGCGCTGTCGTTCGTCGCCGTGTTCATCTATGCGGGCACGATGTCGACCTCCGGCATCGTCGCGGCGCAGAACGACACGTGGTTCGTCGTCCTGCTGTTGCCGTCATTCCTGGTCTACCTGACTGCCATGGTCGGCGAGACCAACCGCGCACCTTTCGATCTTCCCGAAGCGGAGGGTGAACTCGTCGGCGGATTCCACACCGAGTACTCCTCGCTGAAGTTCGCGATGTTCATGCTGGCCGAATACGTGAACATGACGACGGTGTCCGCGCTGGCCACCACGCTGTTCCTCGGCGGCTGGCGGGCTCCGTTCCCGATCAGCCTCTGGGAGGGAGCCAACAGCGGCTGGTGGCCGGTGCTGTGGTTCACCGCCAAGGTGTGGCTGTTCCTGTTCTTCTTCATGTGGTTGCGCGCCACCCTCCCGCGGATGCGCTACGACCAGTTCATGGCGCTGGGGTGGAAGATCCTGATCCCGGTGTCGCTGGGCTGGATCGTCATCGTGGCGACCACCCGCGCACTGCTCGACCAGGGCGTGCAGACCTGGACCACCGCCCTGATCGGTGTTGCGGTCGTCGCGGCCCTGCCGCTGGTGCTGGTGGGCGGACGGCGAAGGCGCGCCACACGGAGTCGCCGTGAACCCGTCCCACCGGCCGGGGGCGGCGCCTACCCGGTGCCCCCGCTGCCCGCCAAGGACCGTCGCAAGGAGAGTGCGGATGCCTAAGTTCCTCGACGCGGTCGCAGGTTTCGGAGTCACCTTCGGCTCGATGTTTAAGAAACCGGTGACCGAGGAGTACCCGGAAAAGCCCGGTCCTGTTGCCAAGCGCTACCACGGCCGGCATCAACTCAACCGCTACCCCGACGGCCTGGAGAAGTGCATCGGGTGTGAGCTGTGCGCATGGGCCTGCCCGGCCGACGCGATCTTCGTCGAGGGCGCCGACAACACCGAAGACGAACGGTTCTCTCCCGGCGAGCGATATGGCCGGGTTTACCAGATCAACTATCTGCGGTGCATCGGATGCGGCTTGTGCATCGAGGCGTGCCCGACCCGGGCGCTGACGATGACCAACGACTACGAGATGGCCGACGACAACCGCACCGATCTAATCTACGGCAAGGACAAGCTGCTGGCCCCGCTGGAACCCGGCATGGAGCCTCCGCCACACCCGATGGCGCCCGGCAGCACCGACGACGACTACTACCTCGGCAACGTCGGGCCCGTCGCCCGGGACAGCAGTTGAGGAGCGGACATGGGTGAGGCGGTGCTGTTCTGGGTGCTTGCGGGCGTGTCGGTGGCCGGCGCGCTCGGCGTCGTCGCCGCGCGCAAGGCCGTGTACTCGGCGATCTCGCTGGCCACCACCATGATTGCGCTCGCTGTGCTGTACATCGCCCAGGGCGCACCCTTTCTCGGCGTGGTTCAGATCGTGGTGTACACCGGCGCGGTCATGATGCTCTTCCTGTTCGTGCTGATGCTCATCGGCGTGGACTCGGCAGAATCGTTGGTGGAGACGCTGCGCGGACAACGGGTCGCGGCCATCGCGGTCGGCCTGGGCTTCGGGGTGCTGCTGGTGGCCGGCATCGGCAACGTCGCTTCCACCGGTTTCGTCGGACTCGACGAGGCGAACGGCAACGGTAACGTCGAGGGTCTGGCGGCGCTGATCTTCACCCGGTACCTGTGGGCGTTCGAATTGACCGGCGCGCTGCTGATCACCGCGGCACTCGGCGCGATGGTGCTGACCCACCGGGAACGCTTCCAGCGGCGCAAGACTCAGCGCGAGTTGGCCATCGAACGTTTCGCGCCGGGCGCGCACCCGACGACACTGCCCAACCCCGGTGTATACGCCCGGCACAACGCCGTGGATGTTCCGGCCCGTCTGCCGGACGGGTCTGGGTCGGAACTGTCGGTAAGCGCCATCCTTCAGGTGCGCCCGGTCCCGACCGATGAGCGCTTGCGCGAAGAGCATGTCACCGATGAGCGTTTCGTAAAGGACGAGACCCAATGAGTCCCGACCATTACCTGTATCTGTCCGCGCTGTTGTTTACCATCGGCGCGGCGGGAGTGCTGTTGCGGCGCAACGCCATCGTGATGTTCATGTGCGTCGAGTTGATGCTCAATGCCGCGAACCTCGCCTTCGTCGCGTTCGCCCGCCTCCACGGCCAACTCGACGGCCAGGTGGTCGCGTTCTTCACGATGGTGGTCGCCGCCTGCGAGGTCGTGATCGGGCTGGCGATCATCATGACCATCTTCCGGACCCGGCGCTCCGCCAGCGTCGACGCGGCCAACCTGCTGAAGCACTGATGAGCGCCTGCGCGAAGAAGAGAGAGCACCAGTGAGCGCCTGCGCGAAGAAGAGAGAGCACCAGTGAGCGCCCGCGCGAAGAAGAGAGGGCACTGAGGCACGGATGACGACACCAGTGTGGTTGCTGATCGCCTTGCCGCTGGCCGGTGCGGTGATCCTGCTGCTGACTGGCAGACGCTCGGACCGGTGGGGTCACCTGCTGGGCACCGCGGCCTCGGTCGCGTCTTTCGTCTGCGCGGCAGTGCTGTTCGCCGACATGCTCGGCCGTGACGGCGAGCAGCGGATGTCCCGCGAGACCCTGTTCAGCTGGGTGGCGGTCGGTGAGTTGCGGGTGGACTTCGGGCTGCAACTGGACCAGCTGTCCATGTGTTTCGCGCTGTTGATCACCGGTGTCGGATCGTTGATCCACATCTACTCGATCGGCTACATGAAAGGCGATCCCGGCCGGCGACGTTTCTTCGCTTACCTCAATCTGTTCGTCGCCGCGATGCTATTGCTGGTGCTCGCGGACAACTACCTCGGCCTGTATATGGGTTGGGAGGGAGTGGGGCTCGCGTCGTATTTGTTGATCGGGTTCTGGTCGCACAAGCCGTCGGCGGCGACGGCGGCCAAGAAGGCGTTCGTCGTCAACCGGGTCGGCGACATCGGACTCGCCGTCGCAATGATGATCATGTTCAGCGCGGTCGGCGCCCTGTCGTTCACCGCGGTATTCGACGCCGCACCGCGACTCGGCGAGGGCACGTTGACCGCGATCGGCCTGGCACTGTTGCTGGCGGCGTGCGGAAAGTCGGCGCAGGTGCCGCTGCAGTCCTGGCTCGGTGACGCGATGGAGGGTCCGACGCCGGTGTCGGCGCTGATCCACGCGGCCACGATGGTGACCGCAGGGGTGTATCTGATCGTGCGTTCGGGCCCGGTGTTCGACCTCGCCCCGCACGCGCAGACTGCCGTCGTGGTGGTCGGCGCGGTCACCTTACTGTTCGGCGCGGTGATCGGGTGCGCCAAGGACGACATCAAGAAGGCGCTGGCCGCGTCGACGATGAGCCAGATCGGCTACATGGTGCTGGCGGCCGGGCTGGGCCCGGCCGGCTACGCGTTCGCGATCATGCACCTGCTCACGCACGGCTTCTTCAAGGCGGGGCTGTTCCTCGGCGCGGGTTCGGTGATGCACGCGATGGACGACGAGGTGAACATGCGCCGCTATGGCGGACTCCGCAAGGCGCTGCCGATTACGTTCGTCACGTTCGGTCTGGGCTATCTGGCGATCATCGGCGTTCCACCGCTGGCCGGGTTCTTCTCCAAGGACGGCATCATCGAGGTCGCGCTCGGCGCCGGCGGCATCAAGGGCGTACTTCTCGGTGGCGCAACGATTCTCGGTGCCGGGATCACCGCGTTCTACATGACCCGGCTGATGCTGATGACGTTCTTCGGCGAGAGGCGCTGGGCGAACGAGGCGACCGGGGAAAGACCGGGATTGCATCCCCATGAGGCGCCCGCGGTGATGACCTTGCCGATGATCGTGCTGGCGATCGGCTCGGTGACCGCCGGCGGCGCGCTGGCGGTCGGCGGCACCCTGGAGCACTGGCTCGAACCGGTGGTCGGCTCCGGCGAGATCCACCATGTCATGCCGGTGTGGGTGGTGACCGTGATCGTGCTGTCGGTGGTGGCCGTGGGCGTCGCAGTCGCGTACCGGATGTACGGCGCCAAGGCCGTTCCCGGGCAGGTGCCTGCCGGCACGGCGCTCACGGTGGCGGCCCGCCAGGACCTCTATGGGGACGCGTTCAACGAAAAGGTGTTGATGCGGCCCGGGTGCACCTTCACCCGTGGCCTGGTTGAGCTCGACGACGACGCCGTCGATGGTGCGGCGAGCGGGCTTGCGGCCGGGGTTTCACGGTTCTCCTCGGGGCTGCGCCTGCTGCAGACCGGGTTCGCGCGGTCCTATGCGTTGTCCATGTTGGCCGGCGCGGTCCTCGTCGCCGCGACGATCCTGGCGGTGAATCTGTGGTGACGTCGCTTCCGTTGCTGACCGTGCTGTGGGCCGTGCCGATGGTGGGCGCGGTGCTGGTACTGGTATTGCCGGCCGCGGCGCGCTCCCTGGCGAAGTGGGTTGCGCTGGCGGTGTCGCTGATCGTGCTGGCCGTCGCGGCGGTGATCGCGGTCGGCTTCGACCCGGCCGGCGAGCAGTTCCAGTTCGTCGAGAACTACCGGTGGATACCGTCGTTCGGCACCGGCTACATCCTCGGCGTCGACGGCATCGCACTGGCTCTGGTGGTGCTGACCGCGGTGTTGCTTCCGCTGCTGATCGTCGCCGGATGGAACGACGCCGGCGACGAGCTGAGCTGGGGCGGCAGGTCGGTGCACATCTACTTCGCACTGACGCTGGCCGTCGAGGGCATGGTGCTGATCTCGTTGGTGTCGCTGGACATCTTGCTGTTCTACGTGTTCTTCGAGGCGATGCTGATCCCGATGTACTTCCTCATCGGCGGCTTCGGCGGCCGGCAGCGGAGCAGAGCCGCGGTGAAGTTCCTGCTGTACAACCTGTTCGGCGGACTGATCATGCTCGCCGCGGTGGTCGGCCTCTATGTCGCGACGGCGGGCAGCGACGCGTTCGAGGCGGGCACCTTCGACTTCCGCGCGATCGTCGCTGCGGTCGCGAGCGGCGAGTTCGTCGTCAACCCGGCGGTGATGCACCTACTGTTCGGCGGGTTCATGTTCGCGTTCGCGGTCAAGGCGCCCCTGTGGCCCTTTCACCGCTGGCTGCCGGATGCGGCGGTGGAGGCGACCCCGGCCAGTGCGGTCTTGATGATGGCGATCATGGACAAGGTCGGCACCTTCGGCATGATCCGCTACTGTCTGCCGCTTTTCCCGGACTCGGCAACCTATTTCAGCCCAGTGATCATCACGCTCGCGGTGATCGGCATCGTCTACGGTGCGGTCGTGGCGATTGGCCAGACCGACGTCATGCGACTGATCGCCTACTCCTCGATCTCCCACTTCGGATTCATCATCCTGGGCATCTTCGTGATGACCACCCAGGGGCAGTCAGGGTCCACGCTGTACATGGTCAATCACGGCATCTCCACCGCGGCCCTGTTCCTGATCGCCGGTTTCCTGGTGTCGCGCAGGGGATCCCGCCTCATCGACGCCTACGGCGGCGTGCAGAAGCTGGCGCCGGTGCTGGCGGGCACGTTCCTCATCGCCGGGCTCGCGACGCTGTCGCTGCCCGGGTTGGCGCCGTTCATCAGCGAGTTTCTGGTGCTGATCGGCACTTTCACGCGGTACCCGGTGTTTGCTGTCCTGGCCGCAAGCGCGCTTGTGCTTTCAGCGATCTATGTCTTGTGGATGTACCAGCGCATGATGACCGGCCCACCCCCGGCTGCGCTCACCGAGGGTGAGCACAGGATCCGCGATCTGGTGCCGCGTGAGATCGCCGTGGTGGCACCGCTGATCGCGCTGCTGCTGGTGCTCGGGGTGTATCCGAAACCGGCACTCGACGTGATCAACCCTGCGGTAACGCACACACTGACCACGATCGACCGACCCGACCCGGCACCCCGGATGGCGGAAGGCCCGGCGCGATGAACATCCCGACCCCGACGGTCGAATACGGCCTGGTCTCCCCGATGCTGATCGTGCTTGCCGCAGCGGTGCTCGGCGTGCTGGCTGAAGCGCTGCTTCCGCGCCGACTGCGCTATCCCGCGCAGGTGGCGCTGAGCCTCGCCGGACTGGTCGCGGCGTTCGCCGCAGTTCTGCTCGTCGCGCAGGACCTGCCCGACGGAAACGGTTCTGAGGCGGTGATGGGTGCGATCGCCGTCGACAGGCCCGCACTGTTCCTGCAGGGCACCATCCTGCTCGTCGGAGTGTTGGGCATCCTGCTGATCGGTGAACGCCAGAAGGCGTCGGCCGGCAGTGAGTCCCGGGGGTTGGAAGCGTTCACACCACAGGCCTCCGCGGTCGCGGGCAGTGTCGCCGAGAAACTGGCCACCAGAGCGGGTGTGGTCCAGACCGAGGTTTTCCCGCTGACGATGTTCGCGGTGGGCGGCATGCTGTTGTTCCCCGCTGCCAACGATCTGTTGACGATGTTCATCGCGCTGGAGGTGTTGTCTCTTCCGCTGTACCTGCTGTGCGGGCTGGCTCGCCGGCGACGCCTGCTCTCGCAGGAGTCGTCGCTGAAGTACTTTCTGCTGGGCGCCTTCTCGTCGGCGTTCTTCCTGTACGGCGCGGCCATGCTGTACGGGTACGCCGGCACTCTGAACCTGCAGGGCATCGCCGATGCGGTGGCGTCTGGGTCCGGCAAGACGTCGCTGGCACTGCTCGGGGTCGCGTTGCTGCTGGTCGGCGTGTTGTTCAAGGTCGGTGCAGTGCCGTTCCATTCGTGGATCCCCGACGTGTACCAGGGGGCGCCTACCCCGATCACCGCGTTCATGGCGGCCGCGACCAAGATCGCGGCGTTCGGTGCGATGCTGCGACTGTTCTATGTCGCGGTGCCTGAGCTACGCGACGACTGGCGCCCGGTGCTGTGGGCGATCGCGATCCTGACGATGGTGGTGGGCACTGTCACCGCGGTCACCCAGAACGATGTCAAACGGATGCTCGCGTACTCGGCGGTCGCGCACAGCGGCTTCATCCTGACCGGTGTGATCGCCGGCAACGAAGCCGGGCTGTCGTCGACGTTGTTCTATCTGTTCGCCTACGGTTTTTCCACCGTGGGCGCATTCGCGGTGGTCGGTCTGGTCCGCGACGCCGACGGCGAAGAGGACAGCGCGTTGGAGCGCTGGGCCGGGCTGGGTAAGCGCTACCCGGTGGTCGGTATCGTTTTCGCGTTGTTCCTCTTGGCGTTCGCCGGGATCCCGTTGACGAGCGGGTTCGTCAGCAAGTTCGCGGTGTTCAAGGCCGCCGGCGAAGGCGGGGCGATACCGCTGGTGGTCGTCGGGGTGATCGCCAGCGCGATCGCCGCATACTTCTACGTACGGGTGATCGTGCTGATGTTCTTCACCGACCGCCCCGACGACGCGCCGGTCGTGGTGGTGCCCAGTGCGCTGACCACAGCGGTGGTGACCGTCACCGCGGCTGTGACGTTCGCGTTGGGCGCGCTGCCTCAGCCGTTGCTGGACCTGGCGAACTCGGCGGACCGGTTCTTCTGATACGAACGTAGCCATGACGTCTGAGCTGGTGTTGACCGCCGACCACGACGGCGTGCGGGTGCTCACCCTGAACCGCCCGGCTGCCCGGAACGCACTGAGCCGCGATCTGATCCGCGCCTCCTACGCGGCCCTGACGTCAGCGGACGCCGACGATACCGTGCGCGCGGTCGTGCTGACGGGCGCCGACCCGGCATTCTGCGCCGGGGTGGACCTCAAAGAGGCTGCGCGCGACGGACTTTCATACTTCTCCGAGTTCCGTTCGCAGAGCTGCATCGCGGCGGTGGCGCAGATGCGCACCCCGGTGGTGGGCGCGATCAACGGCGCGACGTTCACCGGTGGGCTGGAGATGGCGCTCGGGTGCGACTTCCTGATCGCCTCTGAGCGTGCGGTGTTCGCCGACACCCACGCGCGGGTCGGGATCCTGCCCGGCGGCGGGATGACGGCGCGGCTGCCGCACCTGGTCGGGGCGGCGATGGCGCGGCGGCTGTCGATGACCGGAGAGGTGGTCGACGCGGCACGCGCCGAACGCATCGGGCTGGTCACCGAAGTGGTGCCGCACGAGCATCTGCTCGGCCGGGCTGTCGAGCTGGCCGCGCAGATCGCGGAGGTGCCGGCGCCGACGATGCGCAGCCTCAAGGAGATCTACACGACGGGGGCTGCCGCGGTGACCGAGCCGGCGCTGGCGGCCGAGGAGAAGATCGCGTTCGCCCAGCACCGCGATTCGCAAGATCTCGAAGGCCTGGGCGACCGGTTCAGCGCGGTCACCCGGCGCAATAAGGACCAGATCAGCTCCCCCTGACCCGCTCTGCTCGAGGACCGGCTAAGTGACGATGCCGTGAAGCAGGATGTCGGTGGTTCTGTCCACCCACGACGGGTGGTCCAGGTCGTCCGGCGTCTGCAGCAGCGCCAGCAGCGTGGCGCCGCCGATGAGGTGGACAAGCCGGTCCGGGTCGACGCCGGGCCGGACCTCGCCGCGTTCGACGGCGCCGTGCAGCCGGGTGCGCACCGCACCGAACAGGTCGGTGAAGCGCGCCGCGACCCGACCGGTGAGCTCGGCGTCGGCCGACATGTCGGCGATCAGTCCGGGCAGCGCGGCCCGCACCACGGGGCTGGTGAAGACGTCGCGCGCAGCCTGGATCATCGCGCGCAGGTCCGCGGCGATGTCTCCGGGCGGGGTGTCGATCGCCGAGGGGGTCACCGGGAACGCGGCCTCGTGGACGAGCTCGGCCTTACTCGACCATCGCCGGTACAGGGCTGTTTTCGTTGTGCCGGCCCGCTCGGCGACGGCGGCCATCGTGACGTTCGAATAGCCGATTTCGACAAGTAGATCCGCGGTCGCGCGCAGTATGGCAGCGTCGATACGCGGATCTCGCGGGCGACCGGCGCCCGCGGTCTTGTCACCCGGCGACGGGTCTGCTTTCATATCGCTACCCACGGTATCGTATTAGAGCCCTGCCGTGACCGCGCCGTGGCGGGAAGGACGATGTCTGTGACCAGCGAACCAGCCGTCGACAACGTCGACCGACTCCAGCGTTCCAGCCGGGACATGTCGGATGTGCCTGCCGCACTGTCGCAGTGGCTGTCCACGCTGCTGCCCGGCACCACGCCGGAGATCACCGTGGAAAGCGGTGTCGATGCCAACGGGATGTCCTCCGAAACGATCTTGTTGCAGGGGCGGTGGCTGCAGGACGGGAAACCTGTCGAGCAGAACTGGGTCGCCAGGGTCGCACCCGCCGAAGCGGACATCCCCGTGTTCGAACACTACCGTCTCGACCATCAGCACGAGGTGATGAGACTGGTCGCCGAGTTGACCGACGTCGCGGTGCCGCCGGTGCGCTGGCTCGAACCCTCTGGCGACGTGCTGGGCCGGCCGTTCTTCCTGATGGACCGTGTCGAGGGCATCGTGCCTCCGGACGTGATGCCCTACACCTTCGGGGACAACTGGCTCTACGACGCCACCCCCGAACAACAGCGCAGTCTTCAGGACCGCACCGTCGAGGTGCTGGCCAAGCTGCACTCGATCCCCGATGCCCAGCAGAGATTCGGTTTCCTGCAGGACGTCGACCCGCCCGGCGACACCGCGCTGCACCGTCATTTCGGCTGGCTGAAAAGCTGGTACGAGTTCAGCGTCCCCGACATCGGCCGCTCACCGCTCGTCGACCACGCGCTGACGTGGCTGGAGAACCACTTCCCCGACGACGTCGCTGCTGCCGAACCTGTTCTGTGCTGGGGCGATTCACGCATCGGCAATGTCATGTACCGCGACTTCTCACCCGTCGCCGTCCTCGACTGGGAGATGGCCACCGTCGGCCCGCGCGAGCTCGACCTGGCCTGGATCAGCTTCGCGCACATGGTGTTCCAGGAGCTGACCAAGCTCGCCGGGCTACCCGGCATGCCCGACTTCCTGCGGGAGGACGACGTGCGGTCCACCTACCGGGAGCTCACCGGTGTGGAGGTCGGGGATCTGCGCTGGTTCCACGTCTACTCGGCGGTGGTGTGGTGTTGTGTGTTCATGCGCACCGGGGCCCGTCGTGTGCACTTCGGCGAGATCGACAAACCCGCCGACATCGAAACGCTGTTCTACCACGGATCCCTGCTCAAACGACTGATCGGAGAGGCCGGCTGATGCTCGGACCCATGGACGAATACCCGGTGCACCAGGTTCCTGCGCCGATCGCCTGGCCCGGGCCCTCGGACCGCAACTTCTATGACCGGTCGTACTTCAACGCCCACGACCGCACCGGCGACATCTTCGTGATCACCGGCATCGGCTACTACCCGAACCTCGGCGTGAAGGACGCGTTCGTCCTGGTCTCCCGCCGCGACAGCGGCACATACGGCGGAGGAGGCGACACCCAGACCGCGGTGCACCTGTCGGATGCCATCGACGCCGACCGGCTCAACCAGCGTGTCGGCAACTACCGCGTCGAGGTCGTCGAGCCGCTGCGCAAACTGCGGATCATCCTCGACGAAACCGAGGGAATCGCCGCCGATCTCACCTGGGAGGGGCTGTTCGACGTCGTGCAGGAGCAGCCGCACATCATGCGGCGCGGCAACCGGGTGACGTTGGATGCGCAGCGCTTCGCCCAGGTCGGCGCGTGGAGCGGTCAGCTCGCGATCGACGGTCAGGACATCACGGTCGACCCGTCCCGATGGATCGGCACCCGCGACCGGTCCTGGGGCATCCGGCCGGTCGGCGAAGCCGAACCGCCGGGCCGGCCCGATGACCCGCCGTTCGAGGGCATGTGGTGGCTGTACGTGCCGATGGCGTTCGACGACTTCGGCATCGTGATCATCATGCAGGAGGACCCGCACGGGTTCCGCTCGCTCAACGACTGCACCCGCATCTGGAAGGACGGCCGGGTTGAGCAGCTGGGCTGGCCGCGGGTCAAGATTCACTACCGCTCCGGCACCCGGATCCCCACCGGCGCCACGATCGAGGCGACCGCCCTGGACGGCAGCCCGGTGCATTTCGACGTCGAGTCGAGGCTGGCCGTGCCCATCCATGTCGGCGGCGGCTACGGCGGCGACTCCGACTGGCTGCACGGGATGTGGAAGGGCGAGAGTTTCATCGAGCGTCTGACGTACGACATGAACGACCCGGCGATCATCGGCCGGGCCGGCTTCGGCGTGATCGACCACGTCGGTCGGGCGGTGTGCCGGGACGCCGATGGCACCGAGCGGGAGGGCTGGGGTCTGTTCGAGCACGGCGCACTGGGCCGTCACGACCCCTCGGGATTCGCCGACTGGCTCACCGTCGCGCCGTAACGCCGGCCTCAGCCGACGTTGCCCTCCAGCAACTCGTCACGCGGAAGCTCGTCGGCCACGGGCGGTTCCGGCGCGGTACGCCCGAACACCATGGACTCCTCGATGCGGTCGAGCCTGTGGTCGATTGCGTCGAGGACGTAGTTGTGCCGCACGTTCCACGGCCGGTGCGTCCCGGACTTCGGCAGCACGTGCCCGGAGCGGTGCACGTAGCCCGCGTTGATGTTCCACGCTGGCTTCTCGGTCATCGGGGTCGCGCCCAGGTGCGGGTAGGCGTGCGTGTACCCGTGAGAATCCATGTAGGCCAACAGCTTCGCCACGGCACGGGCGGTCAGGTCGGCGCGTAACGTCCAGGACGCGTTGATGTAGCCCACGCACCAGGCCATATTGGGCACGTCTTCGAGCAGGTGCTCCTTGTAGACGAACCGGTCCGCCGGCTTGACCTCCACGCCGTCGACGCTGACCGTGATCCCGCCGAGGGCCTGCAACTGAATACCGGTGGCTGTGACGATCACGTCGGCGTCGATGCGGCCGCCCGACTGCAGCACGATGCCGGTGGCGTCGATGTGGTCGACCCGGTCGGTCACCACATCGGCGCGGCCGGCGGCGATGGCGTCGTAGAAATCACCGGACAGGATCAGGCACAGCCGCTGATCCCACGGGTCGTAGCTGGGGTTGAAGTGGGTGTCGACCGGATAGCCCTCGGGCAGGTAGTGCTTGGCGACGGCCCGGATCGCGCGGCGACTGAAGCGCGGCGCTTTCCGCGACACCGCGTACACGGCGACGATGAACAGCACGTTGTACAGCCAGGCCAGGCGGTAACCGAGCTTGCGGGGCGGTACCTTGCGCAGCAGGTTCACCACGGGATTGATCCGCTGCCCGGACAACAAATAGGTCGGTGACCGCTGCAGCATGGTCACGTGCCCGGCCTTTTTGGTCAGCGACGGGATCAGGCTGATCGCGGTGGCACCGCTGCCGATCACCGCGACCTTCTTGCCGGTGTAGTCCAGGTCCTCGGGCCAGTGCTGCGGATGTACCACCGTGCCGGAGAAGTTCTCCAACCCGGGGAAGTCGGGGCGGTAGGGATGGTCGTAGTCGTAATAGCCGGTGGCGAAGAACAGGAATCGGGCCCGGTAGGTGCGTGCCGCCCCGTCCTGCTCGGTCTGCACCGTCCAGGTGTCGGTCTCGGGATCCCAGTTCGCCGAGATCACCCGGGTGTCGAACCGGATGTGCCGGTCGATGCCGTGCTTGTGGGCGGTCTCGATGAGGTAGCTGCGGATGTCCTCACCGTCGGCGACGTTCTCCGGGCGGCTCCACGGCTCCCACGGGAACGACAGCGTGAAGATGTCGCTGTCCGAGCGGATCCCGGGGTAACGGTGCAGATCCCACGTCCCGCCGATGCGGGACCGTCGCTCCAGGATGGTGTACGTGCGCTGCGGGTTGCGCTCCTGGATCCGGTAGGCGGCGCCGATCCCCGAGATGCCTGCGCCGATGATCAGAACGTCAGAGAACTCCGTCTCCGGATCGAGCTTCTCCACCCGCAACCTCCTTTGGTCCGCGTCCGTACCACCCTAGGTGTCAGCGAGCGAGCGCGTCGACGATCTGGGCCAACGAATCCACCGCGATCGGCCCGGGCTGGTAGAGGCAGATGCGCTCGGACACCCCGGCGACCCGGTCGGCGATGTGCGCGGCGATCTCGGCCGGCGTGCCACACGCGGCGACGGTGTGCAGTACGTCGTCGTCGATCAGCCGGCCCATGTCGTCCCAGCGGCCCTGCTTGGACAGCGCGTGCAGTTCGGGCTGCAGATCGCCCCAGCCGTGCACGTCGAGCACCGGCCGGTACGCGGGCGTCGACCCGTAGAACGCCAGCAGGCGGCGGGCGGCGGCGTGGTCGGGATCCTGGTCGGCGACGGACACGATGATCTCGGGAACGATCTGCAGGTCGGCGCGGGCGCGGCCCGCCGCGGCCAGTCCGGCGTCGACGTGCGGCATCGTCACCTCGTGCAGGAAGCGCTTCGAGCCGAACGGCATCACGAGCAGTCCGTCGGCGACCTCGGCCGTCATCCTCGTCATCTTCGGGCCCAGCGCGCCGACGAAGATCGGGATCGGCGCGAAGCTCGCCCGCGGGGTGAACGTCGGCGTCATCAGCGTGTGCCGGTAGAACTCGCCCTGGAAGTTCAGCCGCTCCCCCGTGCTCCACGCCGCGAAGATCGCCCGCAGCGCATCGACCAGTTCGCGCATCCGGGCCACCGGACGGTCGAACTGGGCGCCGAACCGCTTCTCGATCTGAGTCCGGATCTGGGTCCCCAGGCCCAGGGTGAACCGCCCGCCGGACAGCAGCTGGTGGTCGACGGCCTGATGCGCGAGGTGAATCGGGTTGCGGGGGAAGGCGATCGCGACGTTGGTCATCACATCGAGTCCGCCGACGGTGGCGGCCAGGGTCAGCGGGGTGAACACGTCGTGCGGTCCCTCGAAGGTGAAGACCCCGCTGCCCCGGCGTCGCGCAGCGCGCGGGTCCGGTCCAGTGCGTCCAAGGGGCCGAACAACGCGGTCATCACCTGCACAACGGGCGAGCCTAGTGCGGTTCCGACGTGAAAATTGTCGTCACACGCGCGTTTTTACGCCGAAATCCCCAGATGCGGAGAGGATGGGGGCATGGCTGATGTGGTCGTGGTGGGGGCGGGGTTCGCCGGGCTGGCCGCCGCCCGGGAACTGGCGCATCTCGGCCACGAGGTCGTCATCGTCGAAGGACGCGACCGGGTGGGCGGACGGGCGTACACCGGCAGCATCGCCGGCGTGCCGGTGGACCTCGGCGCCACGTTCGTGGGGCCCACCCAGGACGCGGTGCTGGCGCTGGCGACCGAGCTGGGATGCGACCGGGTGCCCACGTACGGGCGGGGCAAGAACCTGATCCGCTGGCGCGGCTCGGTGCGCTCCTACCGCAGCACGATCCCGCGGTTGTCGATCATCGAGCTGCTGGACGTGTCCCGTATCCAGTGGCGTTTCGAACGGGTCTGCCGGAAGGTCTCCGTCGAGGCACCCTGGACCTCCACGGTCGCCGATGCACTCGACGCCGTGTCGCTGGACGAGTGGCTGCGTTCGCAGCGCGCCGGCGCCTCGACCCGCGATCTGATGGCGATCATGGCGCGGGTGACGTGGGGCGCCGAACCCGATGCGGTGTCCATGCTGCACGCGGTCCGCTACGTCAAGGCCGCGGGTGGACTGAACAGAATGCTCGACGTCGAAGGCGGCGCCCAGCAGGAGCGGTTCCCGGCCGGCGCCCAGCAGATCGCCGAGCGGATGGCCGACGAGCTCGGCGAGCGTGTGGCGCTCGGCTCCCCGGCCCGCCGCATCGTCCGGCACGCCGACCTCACACTGACCGTCAGCACCGAACGTGCCGATCACACGTGCGCCGCGGTCGTCGTCGCGATCCCTCCCGAGCACCGCGGCGGGATCGAATTCGTCCCGCCGTTACCCCCGGGCTACGACGACCTGGCCCGGCACTGGCCGCAGGGCCACCTCAGCAAGGCCTACGCGGCCTACCCGACCCCGTTCTGGCGCAGGGACGGTTTCTCCGGTGAGGCCCTGTCCGACGAGGGGCCGGTGTTCATCACGTTCGACTGCAGCCCCGGTGACGACGGCCCCGGCATCCTGCTCGGGTTCACCGACGCGCGCACGTTCGATCCGCTGCCGCCCGAGCAGCGCCGCGACGTCGCGCTGGCCGGCTTCACCGCACTGTTCGGCGACTCCGCCGCACATCCCATCGACTATCTCGACCATCGTTGGGGCGCAGAGCCTTTCGCACCAGGCGGACCGACCGCAGCGGTGCCGCCGGGGGCGTGGACGACGCACGGCCGGTGGTTGCGCGCCCCGGTCGACGGGATCTTCTGGGCGGGAACCGAGACCGCCGACCGGTGGACGGGTTTCCTCGACGGCGCGGTGCGGTCGGGGCTGCGTGCCGCCGGCGAGGCGCATCAGCTGCTGGCGCGCCGCTCCTGAACAGCTCCGGTCACCAATCCGATCAGCCAGCGCAGATGGTCGTTGACCTCGTCGGGCCGTTCCAGGATCGCGCAGTGCCCGCCAGGCAGCTCGACGAACCTCGCCAGGTTGGGCGCGGTGGCCGCGATCCGGCGGGCCGACGCCATCGGCAGCAGCCGATCCTTGGTGCTGCCGATCACCAGGGTCGGCACCGTGAGGTTCTTCAGCGCAATGTGTCGCGGCCCCAAGTGGTCGACGAGCACCCGCGCCCAGCCGCCACGCCCGGCCGGCGAGGTCGCGTTGAACAGCTCGTAGATGAAGTCGGCGACGGCGGGGTCGGCGTCGCGGCCCACCGCCAGCGACGCAACGAACCGCCGGTTGGGACGGTGGACGGCCCGGCTCAGCGGAAGTCCGCCGAACCTGCGCAGCACCTCCCCCGCGGCGCGCACCCTGACATCGGCGAGCGCGGGCGGCACCGGCAGCAGGTTGACGTTGCGCAGCAGGTCCCCGGTCGTGGTGTTGATCAGCGCGACGGCGGCGGCGCGTTCCTCGACGCGGTGCGGCAGCCGCTCGGACCATGACGAGATCGCGATACCGCCCATCGAATGCCCGGCGATCACCGCGCGCTCGCCCGGCGCCAGCGTGGCCTCCAGCACGGCATCGAGATCGCCGGCCAGGTAATCCAGGCTGTAGCCGCCGCGCCGCGGCGGGATCGCGCTGCGGCCGTGACCGCGGTGGTCGAACGCGATCACCCGGTGATCACGGGCCAGGTCGGCGATCTGACAGGCCCACACGCGCAGCGCGCACGTGATGCCGTGCGCAAGCACGATGGGGTAGCCGTCTTCGGGCCCGAAGACCTCGGCGTGCAGCCGCACACCGTCCCGGGACCGCACGTCGACGATGCGTCCCGGCGGCAGGGCCTGGGCCGGGGCGAACCCCCGCCCCCGCGATCGGGTGCTGCTCCGTCGTGCCATGCGCTGCTCCTGTGGGTTTCGGCGACTTTGCCGGTACGTGACTGTACCCCGCGCCAGACCGCCGGTGAGGCGCCGAACCGCGGGTGGGTTAAATGGTCTGCGACGACCATCAGGAAGGCCGGTAATGCGTGCGATACAGATAGCCGAACTCTCGGGCCCGCAAGCCGCCCGGCTCGTCGAGATCGACGAGCCCGCGGCCGACGACGCCACCGTGCTGGTGGATGTGCACGCCGCCGGCGTGGCTTTCCCCGACGCGCTGCAGTCCCGCGGGCTCTACCAGTACAAGCCGGCGATGCCCTACATCCCGGGCGCCGAGGTCGCCGGTGTGGTGCGCAGCGCGCCCGCCGACGCGCACGTGCGGCCCGGGGACCGCGTGGCCGGCCTGACGATGCTCTGCGGGGCGATGGCCGAAGTCGTTGCGCTGCAGCCGGAGCGGGTGTTCAAGCTGCCCGAATCACTGTCTTTCACGGACGGCGCGGGCATCTTGTTCAACGATCTGACGGTGCATTTCGCGTTGCGCACCCGCGGCCGTCTGCAGCCCGGCGACACCGTGCTGGTGCACGGCGCCGCCGGCGGCATCGGCACCTCGACGCTGCGTCTTGCGCCCGCGTTCGGCGCTTCGCGCACCATCGCGGTGGTCAGCACCGAGGACAAGGCGGAGGTGGCCCGCGCCGCCGGCGCGTCCGACGTCGTGCTCGCCGACGGGTTCAAGGACGCGGTCAAGGAGTTGACGGGTGGGCGCGGGGTGGACATGGTGGTCGACCCGGTCGGCGGCGACCGGTTCACCGACTCCCTGCGCTCGCTGGCCCAGGGCGGTCGACTGCTGGTGGTGGGGTTCACCGGCGGGGAGATTCCGACGGTGAAGGTGAACCGGCTGCTGCTCAACAACGTCGACGCGGTCGGGGTGGGCTGGGGCGCATGGACCATGACGCATCCCGGTTACCTGCAGGAGCAGTGGGCCGACCTGGAGCCGTTGCTGGCCTCGGGGGCGGTGCCGGCTCCCGACCCGGTGGTCTACCCGCTCGACCGCGCCGCCGAGGCGATCGCGTCGCTGGAGGAGCGCACCGCCAAGGGCAAGGTTGTGGTCGCGGTTCGATAGCGGAATGCCGCCGATATGGTGCGCGAGACTTTGCCCGCTGGGATGATGGGCCACGTGTCCGGCGCTGGGGAGCGATCAGTCGATGATCCGCGCGTTGCTGGTTTCCTGGCCTCGGCGTCAACTCAGCCGACCGGGCTCGTCATCGAGGGCGAGGCCGGGATCGGCAAGACCACCCTGTGGCTGCGCCAGCTTCGGCAGGCCGGCGAACATGGCTTCCGCGTGCTGACCGCCAGGGTCGGACAGGCGGAATCGGTGATGGCGTTCGCCGCGCTGGCCGACCTGCTCGGGGACGTCGAGGAGAACTACTTCACCCCGCTGCCCGCGCTGCAGCGGCTGGCGCTGGACCGGGTGCTACTGCGAGCCGGCGCCGACGGCCCGCCGACCGATCAGCGCACGGTGGCCGCCGGATTCGTGTCGGTGTTGCACGCGCTGGCCGAGGACTCGCCGGTGTTGCTCGCGATCGACGACGCGCAATGGCTGGACACCTCGAGTCGCGCGGCCGTGGAGTTCGCGGTCCGCCGCCTGCGCGGACCGTTCGGGGTGCTGGTGACCGAGCGGTGCGCACCCGGCGAGGGCGCGACCGCGGGCTGGTTGCGGCTGGACCGGCCCGACGGGTTGGACCGGATATTCGTGCGCCCGATGACCACCGGTGCGCTGCACGCGCTGATCTCCGAACGGCTGGGCCGCCCGCTGTCCCGGCCGTCGATGCTCCGCATCGCCGAGATCTCCGGCGGCAATCCGTTTTTCGCGCTCGAGCTGGCACATGCGATGGGTGACGGGCCGGCCACGGGCGAGCCGCCGCTTCCGGCGACGCTGGCGGAGGTGGTGCGGCGCCGCATCGGTCTGCTCGACGAACCGACCCGGTCGATGCTGCTCAGCGTCGCCTGTGTGGCCGACGCGACCGTGGAACTGCTGGGGCGGGCCCACGGCATCTCGGCAGCAGAGGTGACCGAACGGCTCGGACCGGCGGAGGCCTCGGGCATCGTCACCCTCGAGGGCAACCGGGTCCGGTTCACCCATCCGCTGCTGGCCAACGGGGTGTACACCGACGCCGGGCCGACGGCACGGCGCGCGATGCACCGCACGATGGGCGCGCTGGAATCCCAGCCCGAGTTGAAGGCCCGGCACCTGGCGCTCGCCTCGGCCAGCGGAGACGACGAGATCTTCGCCGCGCTCGACCAGGCCGCAGACTCCGCTCGGGCGCGCGGCGCACCGGCGGCGGCGGCCGAATTGGTCGATCTGGCTATCGGGCTCGGCGGCGACAACCCACTGCGCCGCATCAAGTCCGCCGAGAATCACTTTTTGGCCGGGGATACGGCCAAGGCCGCCGCCGCATTGGGAAGCGTCGACGCGATCGAGCCGCCGATCCTGCGGGCGTTGGCATCGAGCCTGCTGGCGACGGTGCGCATGTACGAGAACCAACATGCGGAAGCGGTTGCGCTGCTGCGCGGCGCGCTCGACGACGGGGCGGGCAACGTCGCGATCCTGGTGCAGGTGCTGTTGCGACTGTCGTTCGCGCTCAACAGCATCGGTGAGCTCGACGACGCCCGCCGGTATGTTCGCGACGCGGTCAAACTCGCCGAGGAACTCGGGGTACCGGGCATCACCAGCGCCGCCCTGGCGTGGTCGGTGCATGTGAACTTCCAGTGCGGCCACGGGCTCGACGAGGACGCGTTGCAGCGTGCCATGGACCTCTACGACAGCAGCCTGGACGTGCCGATCATCTTCCGGGCACCGTTCGTGCATGCGCTGGGGATGTCGTGGACCGGGCGCCTCGACCAGGCCCATGACGAACTGACGGCGGTGCGCGCGGTGTGCGTCGAGCGCGGGGCCGAGAGCGACATGATGGCCATCGCAGGGTTCTTGGCGATCAACCATCTGTGGCGAGGCCGGCTCGCCGACGCCCAGACCGAGGCCGCCGAGGCGGTCGAGCGCGCCCAGCAGCTCGGCGGGGACGACGTGCTGATCATCCCGATGACCGTGCGGGGTGCGTTGGCGGCCTACGCCGGGCAGGTGGACGACGCCCGCGCCGACGCCCGGTGGGTGCTCGGGGCTATCGCGAATCGGCAGGCCTCCCACATCGCCGACTGGCCGGGGATGACGTTGTGCTTTCTTGAGGAGTCTCTCGGCAATCACCGGGAAGCGCTGCAGGCGCTGGACATGAAGTTCCTCGACACCGGCCGGACTCCGGCCACCGAGTTGATGTATGCGTGGCACCTGCCCGACGTCATCGAGGCGATGGTGGGAACGGGACGCCTCGACGACGCCGAGTTCCTCACCGCCGCACTGGAGCAGAACGGCATCGAGCACGACCGGCACTGGATGAAGGCGGTCGGCGCAAGGTGCCGCGCGATGCTGCTCGCAGCTCGCGGCGACGTGGTGGGGGCCGAACAGGTCGCACACCGCGCGATGGTCGAGCACGACCTTCTCCCGATGCCGTTCGAGCGGGCCCGCACCCAGCTTCTGCTCGGCCAGCTGCAGCGCCGGTTACGCCAGAAGCAGTCGGCGGCAACGAATCTGAACGCGGCGATGCAGACATTCGAGGAGCTGGGCACGCCGTTGTGGGCACGGCGGACACAGGCCGAGCTGGCCCGCGCGGTCGTCGCCCCGTCCGAGGATCTGAGTCAGTTGACGCCGTCCGAGCAGCGGGTCGCCGAGATGGCCGCGACCGGTGCGACCAACAAGGACATCGCGGCGGCGATGTTCATCAGCGCGAAGACCGTGGAGCACAACCTCACGAAGATCTACCGCAAACTGGGCATCAGCTCGCGCGCCGAACTGGGCAGGCGGATCGATCAGACCGGAACCGGCCCTCCCGGCGGGCTCAGGTGACCCATTCCGGCTGCTGGTCGACATTCACCGCGGAGAAATCCTTGTGCGCGAGACCGGCGATGGTGCCGCCGTCGACGACGAATTCGGCTCCGGTCGAATAGCTGGACTCATCGCCGGCCAGATACACCACGAGATTGCTGACCTCGTGCGGCTGGGCGATCCGGCCCAGCGCGGACTGGAAGATGTCCTCGGGCACCCAGTCGGCCATCGGGGTTTTGACCAAGCCGGGGTGCACCGAGTTCACCCGGATTCCGTACGGCCCCAACTCGAGGGCGACAGACTTGGTCAGGCCGCGGACGGCGAATTTGGTGGCGGTGTAGCCGTGGCAGCCTATGGTGCCGGCCATTCCCTCGATCGAGGAGATGTTGATGATCGAGCCCCGCCCGGCGCTCTTCATGATCGGTGTGACCGCCCGGATACCGAGGAACACGCCGGTGAGGTTGATGTCGAGGATGCGGTGCCATTCGGCGAGTTCGTAGTCCTCGACGGTGCCGATGTTCAAGATGCCGGCGTTGTTGACCAGGATGTCCAGGCTCCCGAACTCGGCGACCGCGGTGGCCACGGCCGCATCCCAGTCCTGCGGGCGGGTGACGTCGAGGTGCACGTAGCGGGCGACGTCGCCCAGCTCCTCGGCCACCTGCCCACCCTCGGCATCGAGGATGTCGCCACAGACGACCTTCGCACCGTGTGCGGCCATCACCCGGGCGTGCGAGGCGCCCATGCCTCTGGCCCCGCCGCTGATGAGCGCGACCTTGCCGGCAAGCCGTCCTGTCATGACTTCTCCTGTGCTCGAACTCATTTCAGTTCATAGTCGGCCGCGTCGGGCCGACTCGTCCATTTCCAGTAGTCGGCGATGCGCCACGCGAACAGCGTCGGCAGCTCCCCGGCGCTGTTCTTGTAGTAGCTGCTGACCGAGGGATGGGCGTAGACCATCGATTTCAACCGGTTCTGGCTGCGGCGGTCGTAATCGGTGCACACCTGCGCTTTGGGGGCGGCGCAGGCCGCGCCGGCGGCCAAGGTCATGTCGATGCAGCCGAGGATGTAGCGCATCTGACACTCGGAGTTGTAGATGATGCTGGCGCCGTTGACGGCGTTGGTGCCGGGACCGAACATGCAGTAGAAGTTCGGGAAGCCCGCCACCGTGACGCCGAGGTAGGCGAAGGCGGCGTCACCCCACACCTCGTTGAGCCCGAGCCCGCCGGTGCCGCGGATGTCGATCGGCCCGAGTTGATGGTTGACGTCGAATCCGGTGGCCCACACCAGCACATCGGCGCGACGGTGCATTCCGGTGACGTCGGTGACCCCGTCTGCGGTGATCTCGGCGATCCCGGCGGTGACCAGTTCGACGTCATTACGCTGCAGGGTGGTCAGCCAGGTGCCGTCATCCTGCAGGGTGCGCTTGCCCATCGGCGGATACATCGGGGTCACCTGGGCGAGAAGTTCCTCGTCGTCGGTGAAGGCCCGCATCCATGCGATGAACATGTCCCGGATCCCCTGATTGCCTGCGCTGACCGATAATCCACCGGTGTCCCAGTCCGGGTCGATCGTGATCTGCTCGTCGAGCGCGTCGGCGATCGGCCACCATGACACGAAGCGCAACCACCGGCCGTAGTACGGCAGGTGCCGGATCGCCCATCGAGCGGCGGCGCTGACGGCCTCGTGGTAGTGCACATTGGGCGCCATCCACTGCGGTGTGCGCTGATAGACGTCGACGTGCGCGGCGGTGCCGGCGATCGCCGGAACGAGCTGGAATCCGCTGGCGCCGGCGCCGATCACCGCGACGCGTTTGCCGGCCACCTCGATGGTGTCGTCCCAGTCCGCGGTGTGGCAGGACGGCCCGGTGAAGTCGTCGGCGCCCTTGATGTCCGGGATGACCGCGGTGCTGAACTGGCCGACGGCGCAGATCAGCCCACAGGCGGTCAGTTCCTCGACGGCGCCGTCGAGGTCGTCTCGGCCGCGTACCTGGACCTGCCAGCGGGCGGCCTGTTCGTCCCACACCGCGCCGGTGACCTCGGTGTCGAAGCGGATGTGTTCGGCGATGCCGTAGCGGTCGGTGACGTCGCGCAGGTACTGCAGGATCTCGGGTTGCGTGGCGTAGTGGTGCTCCCAGTGGTCGGTCGGCTCGAACGAGTACGTGTAGTACTGGCTGGCGATGTCGACCCGGCAGCCCGGATAACGATTCGCCAGCCAGGTTCCACCGACGCCGGATTGCCGCTCGACGATGGTGAACGGCACGCCGGCCTGTTTGAGCTTGATGCCGGCCAGCAGTCCCGCCTCTCCCGCACCGATCACGACGACCGGGAACCCCGCACGCTGCTCGGGGGTCGACACCGGCACGGGGCCGTTCTGGTCGGTATCGGTGACCCGCAGATCGGCGGCGATGTAGTCGACGAGTTCGTCGGTGACCTGGCCGGCGGAGATGACGTCGAGCATCACCCGCAGCTGATGCCTGTCGGGCACGAACGGTGCCGGGCACCCCCGGTCGCGGTAGTCGCGGGCGACATGAAATGCCTTGTCGCGCACCGCTTGTTTGTCCGGTTCGCTCATGCCACCCTGCAGGTCCATCGCGATGAGCATGAACGGACGCGGCAGTTCGTCGAGGATCTGAAGATCGCCGGTCATGTGGACCATCGACATCAGCAGCGCCGGCACACTGGCGTCGTCGATCGCGGCGCGCAGCACCGCGTCGTCATCGTCGAACGGGAGTCCGGTCAACCGGGTCAGCCGGGGACTGCGCACGTCCTCGGCGGTGAGATGCGGCACGGACCGACCATACGCTCGGCGGTCAGTGGATGGTCACGGTTTCGCGACTTCGACGCGGGCCAGGAATTCGAGCACCGCGTCGGCGAACAGGTCATTGCGGTCCCCGGCCACCATGTGTCCGGCGCCCTCGACGTCGACGAAGGCGATCTGCGGAAAGCGCTCAAGGAACGCGTCCGCGCGCTCGCGGCTGACAAGGTCGCTGACCTGACCACGCACCAGCAGCATCGGCACGCCGTCGGACAGGATCGCGGCAACGGCCGTGTGCAAGCGGTCGGTGTCGGCGACCTCCAGCGGCGGGTTGGCCGCGGATCCGTCGATGAATTGCGGATCCCAGTGCCAATACCAGCGATGTCCCCTGCGTCGCAGGTTGTTTCGCAAGCCGTCGAGGTCCGACGGACGGGGCCGGTGCGGATTGAACTCGGCGATCATGTCGGCGACCTCGTCGAGCGAGCCGAAGCCGTCGACCAACTTGTCGGCCATGAACGCGTGAATTCTCTCGGCGCCCGACGGATCCATGTCGGGCACGATGTCGACGAGGACGACCGCAGCTGCGATGCCGCGTTCGAGCTCACCGGCGAGCAGCATCGAGGTCAGGCCGCCGAGTGAGGCGCCCACCAGAACCGGGCGCGGCGGCAGGTGCTGCAGGATCGCGGCGACGTCGGCGGCGAAGCTGGCCACCCGGTAGTCACCGTCGGGCGACCAGTCGGACTCGCCGTGGCCGCGCAGGTCGACGGTCACGGCCTGCCAGCCGCGGCGGGCCACCGCCGCGGCGGCCTTGCTCCACGACCGACGGGTCTGGCCACCACCGTGCAGGAACACCACCGGGCGCGCGCCGGGATCCCCCAGCCGGTCGGCGACGATTCGCACGCCACCGTGCCCGTCGGTGAGGAAGTGCTCCGGCGCAGAGGTCATCCCCGGATGGTAGGCGGCCGGCGAGCAGCAGCGACAGACGTCACCACACCACGGCGAGCGCCGCCGCAGCGAACGACAGGACCCCGACCCCGTAGAACAGCGGGCGTGGCACCGCCTCGCCGGTGCGCTTCTGCCGGGCGCTGCCCATGCCGAGCAGTGCGCCGAGGACGACCAGGATCACCAGCTTGATCCCGATCTTCGGATAGTTCAGGTCGATCCCGGCGGGCCAGGGCGCTGCCAGTGCGAGACCGGTCACCAACGAGACCAGCACGCCGTAGTCCATCACCCGGGCGATGCGGAAGCGGCCGGCGGCGGCCTCGGTCACCCAGGCACCGAACGTGATGGCGAAGCCGACGATGTGCAGCAAAACAACTACAGAACGTAGTACTTCCATGCCGTGAGGCTACCCCAGCGGGGGTGACCTCCGCGGCAACTCACACCGGCGGCGTGCCCGGCGGCACCCGGTAGCAGTTCGTCCCGCCGATGCCGAGCACGTAGACCGTGTCGCACCGGATGAAACTACCGTCGGGATCCGGTGGATAGTCGCAGCGGCCGCCGCCGTTGCCGCCGTACATGCCGCTGGGCCCGGTGCACGGTTGCCCGGACACCGGCGCAGCGGCGACGAGCCCGGACGTGACCAACACCGCTGCCGCGCCGGCGGCCTTCACCACTCTCCTCGTCCTCATGACATCACTCCTTCCCCACCGCCCCGGTGGGGCGGCAGACCCGGAAGCCATGCGATGCCCGAGGAGACACGCACCGACCTCCGGTACATGCATCCGTCTCGATTGTCCTCCCGCCGCCCGGCCGCGCACAGGCGTTTTACGCGGTCAAGGCAGGCATTCGGTCGACTTGGACAGCTCCGCCTTCATGTTGCGGCCCATCATCTCCAGGGCCGCCTCGCCGAGCTTCCCGTCGATGTGCGCCACCGCATCGGGTGGCACCACGACGTCGTAGTGACGGACGTATCCGTCCAGGGCGGTGTAAAGGATGCACTGCTCGGTGACCTGTCCGGTGAGGATGATCCGGCGGGCACCGAGGCGGCTGAGCAGATAGTCCAGCGGGGTGGCATAGAACGCGCTGTGACGCACTTTGGTCAAAAAGCGTGTGTCGGGCGTGGGCACCAGCGGCCGGACCAGCTCCGGGCGAGCGCCTTCGAGCGCCCCCTTGATGATGTCGATGTGGTTGGCCGTGAAGTCGCCGTAGTTGTCGTTGACGTAGATGAGGTCGACGCCGTCGTGTTCGGCGGCCCGGGCGACGAGTTCGGCGATCGGTTCGACCACGTCGGCGGCGCTGTCGGCCAACTGCTCGGCGTCGGGATGGTCGTAGGTGTTGAACATGTCGATCACCAGCAGCGCGGTATCACTCATGCCGTACTGATAACCGCACCGGCGCGGGTTGAATCCGGTCGACCAGCGCCGACATGGACATGTCCGGCGGCGCCGCTGTCCATCACGGCGATACGCGACCGCGCCCGCCGGTTCCTACGCTGACCCCATGACAGCGTCTCTGATCGGCGGCCCCGCACTCGCGCAGGTCCGCCGGGTGCACACCGAGATCCCCGGCCCCCGCTCCGTCGAACTCGCGCAGCGCCGCAGCGCCGCCCTTCCGGCCGGACTGACCAGCGGCGCCGGTGTCTACGTGGCTGCGGCCGGCGGCGGGGTGATCGTCGACGTGGACGGCAATTCGTTCATCGACCTCGGCAGCGGGATCGCGGTCACCACCGTCGGCAACTCGGCGCCGGCCGTCGTCGAGCGCGCCACGGCACAGCTGGCCGAGTACACCCACACCTGCTTTCTGGCCACCCCGTACGAGCCGTACATCGAGGTCGCCGAACGACTGAACCGGCTCACGCCGGGCCACCACCCCAAACGCACCGCGCTGTTCAACACCGGCAGCGAGGCCGTCGAGAACGCGGTCAAATACGCGCGCGCGGCGACCGGCCGGCAGGCGGTGGTGGTGTTCGACCACGCCTTCCACGGCCGCTCGCTGCTCACCATGACGATGACGGCGAAGAACCAGCCGTACAAGCACGGCTTCGGACCGTTCGCACCCGAGGTCTACCGGGCGCCGATGGCCTACCCGTTCCGCTGGCCGTCGGGTCCACAGAACTGCGCCGAGGAGGCCTTCGCACAGTTCGCCCAACTCGTCGACGCGCAGATCGGCGCGGACGCGGTGGCCTGCGTGGTGGTCGAACCGATTCAGGGCGAGGGAGGTTTCATCGTGCCCGCCGAGGGCTTCCTGCAGTCGGTGGCCGAGTTCTGCCGCGAGCGCGGCATCCTGTTGGTCGCCGACGAGGTACAGACCGGGATCGCGCGCACCGGCGCCTGGTTCGCCAGCGAACACGACGGACTGGTGCCGGATCTGATCACCACCGCCAAAGGGTTGGCCGGCGGGCTGCCGCTGGCCGCGGTCACCGGACGTGCCGACGTCATGGACGTCGCCCACGCCGGCGGGATCGGCGGGACCTACAGCGGCAATCCCGTCGCATGCGCGGCCGCACTGGGTGTGTTCGAGGAGATCGAGACCCGCGGACTGGTCGAGCGCGCCCGCGCCGTCGGCGACGCGATGACCGCGGCGCTGCGAAACATCGCCGCCACCACCGACGTCATCGGCGAGATCCGCGGTCGCGGCGCCATGATCGCCGCCGAGCTCGTGGTGCCCGGCAGCGGCGAGCCCAACCGCGACGCGGTGGCCGCGATCACCACGCACTGTCAGCGCAACGGCGTACTGACGTTGACCGCAGGCACTTTCGGCAACGTGCTGCGGTTCCTGCCGCCTCTGTCCATTCCCGACGAGCTGCTCACCGAGGCGTTCGACGTCCTCGCTGACGGATTCGCCGCCCTGTAGTCCCGACCAGGAGTTGACCCGATGACCACCATGACCGCACCGCGCACGAAGTCCGTCTACTCGCCGCTGGAATTGTTCGACACCGCCCGCTTGCTCGAACACGACGAACGTGAGATCGCGGCCACTGTAAGGAAATTCGTCGACACCGAACTGCGACCCAACATCGAGGGCTGGTTCGAGTCGGCCACGCTGCCCCGTGAGCTCGGCCGCCGCTTCGGCCAGCTCGGCGTGCTGGGCATGCATCTGCAGGGTTACGGCTGCGCCGGCACCAACGCCGTCGGCTACGGACTGGCCTGCCTGGAGCTGGAGGCCGGCGACAGCGGCTTCCGCAGCTTCGTCTCGGTGCAGGGCTCGCTGTCGATGTTCTCGATCTACCGCTACGGTTCCGAGGAGCAGAAGAACGAGTGGCTGCCGCGGCTGGCCTCGGGTGAGGCCATCGGGTGCTTCGGCCTGACCGAACCTGACTTCGGCTCCAATCCCGCCGGCATGCGCACCCGCGCCCGGCGTGACGGCGCCGGAGACAACGCAGACTGGGTGCTCAACGGCACCAAGATGTGGATCACCAACGGCAACCTGGCCGACGTCGCGACCGTGTGGGCGCAGACCGACGAAGGTGTCCGGGGTTTCCTGGTGCCCACCGACACACCAGGATTCACAGCGAACGCGATCCACCGCAAGCTCTCGCTGCGGGCGTCGGTGACCTCGGAGCTGGTGCTCGACAACGTCCGGCTACCCGCGTCGGCGCAGCTGCCGGAGGCTGTCGGGTTGAGCGCTCCGTTGTCCTGCCTGAACGAGGCCCGCTTCGGCATCGTGTTCGGTGCGCTCGGCGCCGCCCGCGACAGCCTGGAGACGACGATCGCCTACGCCCAGACCCGTGACGTCTTCGACAAACCCCTCGCCGGTTACCAGCTGACTCAGGAGAAACTGGCCAACATGAGCGTCGAACTGGGCAAGGGCATGCTGCTGGCCATCCACCTGGGCCGGATCAAGGACGCCGAGGGCGTGCGTCCGGAACAGATCAGCCTCGGCAAGCTCAACAACGTACGCGAGGCGCTGGCCATCGCACGTGAGTGCCGCACAGTGCTGGGCGGCAGCGGCATCACGCTGGAGTACTCGCCACTGCGCCACGCCAACAACCTGGAGTCCGTGCTGACCTACGAGGGCACCTCGGAAATGCACTTGTTGTCCATCGGCAAGGCGCTGACCGGCCACGCGGCATTCCGCTCATGACGGCATCGGTACGGCATCTGATCGGCGGCCACTGGATCGACGGAAGGGGTCAGTCGCTGCTGAGTGTGAACCCCGCCCGCCCGGATGTCGTCGTGGCCGAGGGCAGTTGCGCCGTGGCAGGCGATGTCGACACTGCGGTCGCCGCGGCGGCCGCGGCAAACACATCCTGGGCAGCGACGCCGCTGCACCAGCGGGGCGCGGTGCTGCTGGCCGCGGCGGACCTGGTCGAGCGCAACGCCGAACCGTGGGGGCTCGAGCTCGCCGTCGAGGAGGGCAAGACGCGGGTCGAAGGCGTCGGCGAAGTGCGCCGGGCCGCCCAGATCCTGCGCTATTACGGCAACGAGGGCGACCGGCAGGCCGGCGAGATCTTCGCCTCACCCCGCGCCGGTGAACAGATTCTCATCACCCGCAAGCCACTGGGCGTCGTCGGCGTCATCACCCCGTTCAACTTCCCGATCGCGATCCCGGCATGGAAGATCGCACCGGCGCTGGTCTACGGCAACACCGTGCTGTGGAAGCCGGCGAGTACCGTTCCGCTGCTGGCGATCCGACTCGCGGAGGCGCTCACCGACGCCGGCCTGCCGCCGGGTGTGCTCAACCTCCTGATCGGCGACTCGGACATCGGCGAAGCGTTGGTCGACCATCCCGGCCTGGACGGGATCACCTTCACCGGGTCCACCGTTGTGGGACGTCGGATCGCGGCCGCGGCCGCGGCCCGAGGTGTGCCGGCACAGGCGGAGATGGGCGGCAAG
Source organism: Mycobacterium sp. ZZG (assembly GCF_054786995.1). Taxonomy (NCBI): domain Bacteria; kingdom Bacillati; phylum Actinomycetota; class Actinomycetes; order Mycobacteriales; family Mycobacteriaceae; genus Mycobacterium; species Mycobacterium sp. ZZG. The sequence continues at coordinate 51,790 of NZ_JBTBFV010000008.1, read as the reverse complement.
AACGCCGCCGTGGTGCTCGACGACGCCGACATCGACCTCGCGGTGGAGCAGGTGATGCTGGGCGCGTTCCGGTCCACCGGCCAGAAGTGCACGGCCACTTCGCGTCTGATCGTGACGGCCGGAATCGCCGACCGCTTCCGGGACGCGTTGCTCGCGCGCGCCCGGGAGCTGCGTGTGGGCGACCCTGTCGACGACGCGACACAGATGGGACCGGTGGTGAGCGCCGCGGCCCAGCAGTCCATCTCGGCCGGCGTCGACGCGGCTGTCGACCAGGGCGCCACGGTGCTCACCGGCGGCCGGCCCTATACCGAGGGCATGCTGGCCCATGGCTACTTCGTCGCGCCGACGATCCTCGAACTCGACGGCGCCCACGCCGACGTCTGGACCGACGAGCTGTTCGGGCCGGTGCTGGCCATCCGGCGCGCCGCCGACGCCGACGAGGCGTTCGCGCTGGCCGATGACAGCGAGTTCGGGCTCTCTGCAGCGGTTTTCACCCAGGACCTGACCCGCGCCCTGCAGGCCGTCGATCAGATCGATGTCGGGGTGCTGCACGTCAACTCGGAGTCGGCGGGCGCCGACCCCCATGTCCCGTTCGGCGGGGCGAAGAAGAGTGGGCTCGGCCCCAAGGAGCAGGGCCCGGCCGCGCGCGATTTCTTCACCCACACCACCACCGTGTATCTGCGTGGCGGCAGGGCAGGTTCGTGACCGGCGCCCTCGACGGCGTCGTCGTCGTCGACTTCAGCCGCGTGCTGGCCGGCCCGTACGCGACGATGATGCTGGGTGACTTCGGCGCCGAGGTCATCAAGGTGGAGCGGCCGGGCACCGGCGACGACACCAGGCAGTGGGGACCGCCCTACGATGCCTCCGGCGTGGCCACGTATTTCAACGCCGTCAACCGCAACAAGCGCTCCGTGGTGCTCGATCTGTCCTCCCCCGACGGGCAGCAGGCGGCCCGCGACCTGGTCGCCGGGGCGGACGTCGTCGTGGAGAATTTCCGGCCCGGCACCATGGAGAGACTCGGGCTGGGCTACCAGGATCTGCGTGCGATCCGCCCCGATGTGATTTATTGCGCCATCACCGGTTTCGGCCGCGGCGGCGGGGCGTCCCTGCCCGGGTATGACCTGCTGGTGCAGGCCGTCGGCGGCTTGATGAGCGTGACAGGCACCGGTGAGGACCCCACCAAGGCGGGCGTGGCGCTGGTCGACGTGTTGGCCGGGCTGCACGCGCTGAGCGGGATTCTGGCCGCGCTGGCCCACCGCGGCCGCACCGGTGAGGGGCAACGCGTGGACACCGATCTGTTCTCCGTTCTGTTGTCGTCGATGGTCAACCAGGCATCCGGCTTCCTGGGTGCCGGCGTGGTTCCGACCATGATGGGTAACCGGCATCCCAGCATCGCGCCGTATCAGACGTTCGACACCGCGGACCGTCCGATCGCGGTGGCCGTCGGCAACGACAAGCAGTTCACCGCGTTCAGCGCTGCGATCGGCATGCCCGAACTGGCCCGGGATGCGCGCTTCGTCACCAACCCGGACCGAGTGGCCCACCGGGATGTGTTGTGCACGTTGATCGAACCGGCCTTGAAGGCGCACGGCGCCGACCACTGGTACCACACGCTGACCAAGCTGGGCGTGCCGGCCGGCCCGATCAACGATCTGGCCGAGGCGTTCGCGTTCGCCGAGAGCCTGGGCATCGACGCGACGGTGCAGGTGCCGGGCAGCCCGGCGCCTCAGGTCGCCAACCCGATCACGATGTCTGCCACCCCGGTCACCTACCGCAGTGGACCGCCGGCGCTGGGGGCGGACGGCTCTGCAACAACTGCCGGGCCTTGACCGCCAGCCACAGCCGGGTGCGCGAATCCGCCGAGCTCAGATCGTCGCCGAGCAGCACGCGGATGCGCCGCATCCGATTGCGCATCGTGTGCCGGTGAATGCGCAGTTCGGCGGCTGCGGCCTCGGTCTGACCGTTGTGCCTCAGGTAGACCGCCAAGGTCCGGATCAGGTCGCCGTCCTGGCCCTCGAGGGAATCGAGATCACCTGAGAGCATCCGTAATTCGGATGGACTGCGTCCGTCGAGAAGGAATCCGAGTGGCCCGAGGTCGCCGAATGAGGTGAAACTGCCCGTGCCGGACTGTGCGGCCATGCGGGCCTGCTGCAGGCCGGCGCCGATGTCGGTGAGCAGCACCGGCCGGCTGGCTCCCCCGCCGGGTGACGGCACGAGTCCGGCGAGCACTGTGTCGATACGGTCCCGGCTTCCGTTGACGGGTAGGACGATCGCGATGTCGGCTCCGCTCGCGGTCATCAGGTAGGGGCCGGTCCCGGCGAGCGAGCGGCCCAGGCTGTCCTCGGCGGCCAGCACAGGTCCCACACCGTCGAGCACCACCACGGTCACCTCGTCGGCGGGGTCGAAGCCGAAGTACCGCAGCACGCCGTCGTCGACGGTGCCGTGCCCGGCCAGCAGCTCCCGCGTCACCGCCGAGCGCAGACGTTGTTCGGCATCGACCACACGGGCCGGCTTCTCCAACGCGAGGGAGATCAGCGAAACCGCGTGGGCGACGAGCAGGCGTTCGGTATCCGACAGCGGGGCGACGGTGCGCACCACGAGATGCCCGCGGACGGCCTGACCGGCGCGCAGCCTCTGGATGGTCAGCAGCGCGTCACCGTCGGACACCACGGCCGCGGCCCGGCAGCCGCCGCGTGTGGCCGACTCCGCCAGCGCCGAGATGAGCCGTTGGTCGCCGGTCCCGCCGGTGGCGAGCACACGTCCGTCCGCGCCGACCGCGACGACGACAGAGGACAGGCATTCGGCCAGCGTGCCGACCACGCCGGGGATACCTCCGCGCAGCGTCGCCCGCGCCAGCACCTCCTGCCGGTCGACGACGTGCTGTACGGCGCGGAGCTGGTCGGCCTTCACGGCGTCGATGACGACGCGGGCGATCGCGATGAACGGCGTCGACGCCGGCACCCGCAAGACCGGAACACCGTGTGCGTCTCCGGCAGCGAGCACACCGGAGGGAACCTCCGAGAGCGTGGTGCCGGTGTCCACCGCCAACGCCGAGACACCGGCCGCGGCCAGCCGCGCAACGTAGGCTGCCTGCGCCCCGGTGTCGACGCCGATGTTGATGCCGGTGGTCATCACGAGTTCACCGCCGCTCAGATACGGTGTCGGATCGGCCAACTCGATTGCATGGGCCCAGGCGATGTCGCGCGTGGCGCCTTGCCGGCCCGCGACCAGCATCAGGCCGAGATGGTCGACCTGACACAGGTTCCGTGCGGTGATCACCCCTGCGACGCCGCCGCGGCGGCACCGGTCAGTCGGGAGCGCTCCGCGGCCGTGGTGTCTCGGGAGCGCTCCGCGGCCGTGGTGTCTCGGGAGCGCTCCGCGGCCGTGACGAACGCGGCGAACAGCCGCATCCGGTCTTCTTCCGGCCCGTCGTCGTCCTCGGGGTGCCACTGCACGCCCAGGTAGAACTTGTCGGGATCCTCGACCCCCTCGGTGATGCCGTCGAGCGCACGGGCTGCGACCACGAGACCGCGGCCGAGCGTGTCCACCGCCTGATGGTGTCCGGATCGTCCGGTCACCCGCTCGGTGCCCAGGATCGACGCCAGCCGGGTGCCCGGCATGATGTCGATCGGTTCGTCGACGAACTCCGGTTCGCCCGGCGCGCCGTGATGCAGCGCGTAATCGACGATGTCACCGATGACGGTGCCACCGCGGGCGACGTTGAGCAATTGGGAGCCGCGGCAGATACCGAAGATCGGTCGACCAGCCGCCTCGGCCGCGGCGATCGCGGCGAACGCATCGCGGTCGGCACGTGCGTCCACCCCGTAGGACTTCGGGTGCTGCGCCGCCCCGCCGTAGCAGGACGCGTCGATGTCGCCACCGCCGAGCAGCAGCAGACCGTCGAAATTCGCAGCGGCAGCCGGGTTTTCCAGCGGGACAGTGGTGTCCCAGAGCTCGAAACCGGCACCGAGGTCGACGAGAGTGTTCAGCGCCACGCGGGTGAAGCGCCGGATCAGCGCGACGTCCTCGGCGCTGATTTCGGGGTAGTTCAGCGACGCGAGGACGCAGACGTGGGCGCGCGGCTTCTCCGGGGCGGGACGCTCCGGGGCGACATCCTGCGGGCGCACCCGGTCGACGGCGGTCATGTGCTGGAGTCCTTTCGTTTGCGGGCGCGGTCCACCAGATCGGCGAACAGGGCCGCGTCGGTGACGGAGTCGGCGTGGCGGTCCTCAGGGTGCCACTGGACCGCCACGATATCCGCGCGGCGGTGCTCGACGGCCTCGATGACACCATCGGCGGCCAGAGCGGAGACGGTCAAACCGGGGGCAAGCCGGTCGATGGCCTGGTGATGATAGGACGAGACGTCGATGGTCTGTACGCCCACGATCGCGTGCAGCCGCGATCCCCGTTTGACATGCACATGGTGAATCGCGTTGTGATGCAGGGTTTCTGTCTCGACAACGTGCTGGGTCAGGGTGCCGCCGAGGGCGACGTTGAGGACCTGCATGCCCCGGCAGATCGCCAGGGCGGGCATGTCGAGATCGATCACCGCCCGGGTGACGCCGAGGTCGAAGTCGTCCTGGAACGCCACCGCGCCCGTGGTCTCGGGTGCCGGTTCGGCCCCGTACCGGCTCGGTTCGACGTCGGCGCCGCCGGGCAGCAGCACCCCGTCGAAGCGCCTCAGCCGCCGCGGCAGCTCGGTCAGCGGGTCGGCGGCAGGCCCGTGCAGGATCACCGGTTCGCCACCGGCGGCCCACACCGCCTCGCAGATGGCCTCCGCGGCGAGAGTCGCCGAGAAGCGCAGAATCGGCACCTGCGCAGCCCGGCGTCCCACCACCGCCACCAACGGTCGGGTCACTCAGTCCCCTGCGAACGGGTAGTCGAGCGTCGGCAACCATTCCTCCCAGACTTTGCGCAGCCGCCCGGACTCGATGAGCCGGTCCAGCGCCCCGTCGAGCTCGGCAAGGGTGTCGGGACGGTCCTTGGCCACCGCGATGCCCCACCGGTTGCCGGTCGGCACCGTGAACGCCAGCTCGTAGTCGGGGTGGGTGGCACCCAGCGGGACGAAGACGACATCGTCGTCGACCACGGCGTCCACCTCGCCGGCCGACAGCGCGGCCAGCATGTCGGCATACACATCGTCTGACCCCGCACCGAACGCGACCGGCTCAGCCCCGGAGAACGTCTGGGCCAGCGCCATGTTGGTGCTGTTCTCGATCGCAGCGACCCTGCAGCCCACCAGGTCCTCCGGCGCGTGGATGCCGGAGCCGCGCCGAACCAGCACACCCTCGTGGAAGATCGCATACGGACGGGTGAAGTCGACCTGCTCCTGCCGCGCGGCCGTGATGCCCTGCCCGCACAGCACCGCGTCGGCGTCGCCGCGCTGCACCGCCGGGATCATGTCGACCCACGGCACCCTGACCCATTCGATCGGCCGGCCGAGTTCGGCCCCGAGGATCTCGGCGACGCCCGGTTCGTAACCTTTCCGTCCGGCTTCCGGGGTCCACAGCGAGAACAGCGGCGGCGCCTCGGCGTCGAGGCAGGCCAGCCTCAGCGCGTCCGAAGCCCCGGTCACGGTGCGTCATTCCAATACATCTCGCGCTCCCATTCGGTCACGTGTCCACAGAAACGAGCCCACTCATCGGCGTGGAAGTCGACGAGCAATGCTGACAACTCCGGTCCGAACGCCTGGTTCAGCACCTCGTCGGCGCGGAAGGCCCCGATCGCCTCACCGAGCGTCAGCGGCAGCGCCGGGAACCGGCCGTCGACGGGGGCGTCGTAGGACGAACCCTGGGTGGGCTGTCCGGGGTCGGTGGCATTCTTCATGCCGTCCTCGCACGCGGCGAGGATCACCGCATGCGACAGGTACGGGTTGACGGCGGCGTCGGGCAGCTTGTACTCGAGGCGGCCGACAGCCGAGAGCCGGACCGTGCAGGTCTTGTTGTCCAGACCCCAGTTGATCCGCGAGGGAGCGAATTGTCCGGCATCCCAGTACCGTTTGTACGAGTTCACCGTGGAGCCGTTGATCAGCATGGCACCCGCGGAGTGTGCCAGCAGCCCGCCGAGCGCGTGCCGTCCGAGTTCGGACAGATGCAGTTCGGTGATGCCGGGCTCGGCGAGCACGTTGACGTCGTCGCGCCACAGGCTGAAGTTGTGGTGGCATCCGTTGCCCATCATGCCGGTGGCCGGCTTGGGCATGAAACTGGCGTGGATGCCGAGTTCGCGGGCCACCTGTTTGCAGATCTGCCGGTAGGTGGTGAGCCGGTCCGCGGTGAGATCGGCGCGGTCGTACATGAAGTTGAGTTCGACCTGGAACTCGTCCTCGTAGTCGCCTTCGATCATGTCCAGTCCGAGCGCCTGGGCGTACTCGACGACCTTCTTCACGATCGGCCGATTCCGTTCGAGATGCTCGATGTGGTAGGCCGGGCTGGAGCCGGGGCGGAACTGGGCCTCCAGTCCGTCGCCCTGCCAGGTCATCTCGGGTTCGCAGCCGGTGCGCAGTTCCAGACCGGTCCGGTCGGTGAAGCCGGTGAGCATCCGGCGCAGCAGTCCTCTGGTGTCGCAGGCGAATTCGGCGCCGGCGCGGTCGGAGAGGTGATCCGGTTCGTAGAGGCGGCAGAACACGCGGGCGAAGCTGGTGTCCCACGGAAGCACCGCGAACGTGTCCAGGTCCGGGACGGCGGTGTATTCCGGAGCGTTGACCCCGCCGGCCAGGAGTATGCCCTCGCGGGTCCCTTGCAGGTTCGCGATCGCGGTCTGGTGCTGCTGCACGCCGCGGATCGCGAGACGCTCGAAATGCCGCGCAGGAGCGACCTTGCCGACCACCCGACCGGTGATGGTGATCGCCTGGAAGTACACGTACTCGACGCCGCGGTCGGCGATGGTGGACAGCGCGGCGGTGAGTTCCGGGCTGCCGGCGTTCGCCTCGCGGTGCAGGTCAAGGGGTGTGATGGTCATGGCCGCTCATTCCTTGATGGAGATGGCTTGCGCGGGGCAGACATCGGCGGCGTCTTCGACGTAGCTGCGCTGTGAATCGTCGGGATTTCCCTCGTATTCCAGGTTTCCGTCGTCGTTGAGCCAGAAGACCGCAGGTGCGGCGATGGCGCACTGGCCGTGGTCCTGGCACTTGGCGAGATCTACGGTGACGTGCATTTCGGCGTTCCTTTCAGTGGGCGGGCGTGAAGCCGATGGGCAGCGTGATCGGACCGGTGTTGCCCGAGTCGGGCAACCAGGTCGCGCCGGGCAGTTCGTGCGGGTCGAGCAACCGGCGGGCCAGCAGCGGCAACGCCTCGCTCATGTCGGACCGGGCGACGAAATGTCCGAGGCAATGGTGGGCCCCACCTCCGAACCCGAAGTGCGGCTTGCGTTCTGCGGTGATATCGAAACCCGGTTCGAACACGCGGGGGTCGGTGCCGGCAGACTCACTGTAGAGGTGCACGGTGGTGCCTGCAGTCAGCGTGACGCCTTCGTATTCGAAGTCTTCCAGCACCTCGCGGGTGACCCATCGCACCGTCGGGTTGACCCGCATGACCTCCTCGACGGCCTTGCCGCCGAGATCGGGCCGTGCGGCCAGCAGCCGCCACTGGTCGGGGTGGGCCATGAAGGTCTGCATCGCCAGGCCGAGCTGATTCCTGGTGGTGTCGAAGCCACCGAAGATCAACAGCACCATGGCATCTCGCAGCTCGGTGTCACTGAGCCGGCCGTCCTCGGGCCGCGATGCATTGACCAGCGTGGTGACGAAGTCGTCGCGCGGGTTGACCCTCCGGTCGGCGATGAGCCCGTCGCAGTACTCGTAGAGCGTGCTCAGCGCGGCCTCGATCCTGGGCAGATCCTCGCGGATCGTGACCCCGAGAGCCAGGCCGATCGTGGCCGATTCGGTGGAGATGACCTTCCACTCACCCTCGGGGATGCCCAGCATGATCGCAATGACCCGGGCCGCATAGGGCTCGGCGAACTCACTGACGAACTCACAGCGATCGGGTTCGGCGAAACCGTCGATGAGTTCGGTGGCCAGCGCCTGGAAGCGCGGCACCAGGTTACCGATCAGCTTGTTGGAGAACGCGGGATTCATCAGGCGGCGCAGCCGGTGGTGCTCGTCGCCCTCCTTGTTGAGGATCCAGCTGGCGAACCAGTCCGCGAACGGCCCTTCGGTCACACCGTTGTGGGCCGGCCACGCAGCGCTGCCCTGCCGCAGCTTGGGATGCTTGAGCAGCCGGTTGACCTGCTCGTAGCGGAGCACCGCGAGACCGTATTCGGTGGTGGCGTACCAGCTGCGCTCCCGGGCGGCATGCACCTCGTCCGAGGTGATCGAAAACGCCGGATCGGACACCTCGAAGCTGGGAACGGAATTCAGAGTGGTCGACGTCATCAGTGCTACCTCCGCGAGTGCGACCGAATGGTCACTAAATACTCTAGAAGTAGATGCTTAATGTCAACGGGTTGACGAAGGTTTCTCGTTAAAAGTCGGTAACGCGGCGTTAAGCCTGCGAATCGGGCCCCGCGGCATCCGTTTCGGGCCACCCGATGGCGACGACCCAACCCGTCCCGAGTGGCATTTCCGCGACCTGGCGGAACCCTGCAGGATCCGCCGTCGTGCCGGCCACGGGCATCGCCGGCAACCGGGATCCGACCAACCAGCGAGACGTGTTGGCGGCGATGACGCGGCGCTCGGCGTTGACGACGACCGCGTCCTCATCGGTCTGGCGCAGCACCTCCACCAGTTTGCGCTCCACCTCGCCGACCACCAGATCGGCGCCCGCGACTCCGAGGAAAGTTCCGTCGGCGACAACAGGAATCGTGGCGGTGATCGTGTACATGTCGGATCCGCTGTAGTCGACGTAAGGCCCGTACGCGACGCGCGCCTGCCCTCGCTTGGCCAGCTGATACCAATCCATCTGCAGATAGTCGTAGACGTCGATGCTCGTCGGGTCGAAGTTGAGCCGCAGCCGTGCCACCCGGTCGTTGTTGCGTTGCCACCACGCCAGATAGCGCTCCAAACCGTCGACGACGAACGGTGCGGCGATGAACCCCATGCCCCACACGGCGAACTCGTCGCGCAATCGTTCGGCGAGGCGGCGCTGCAAGCCGCTGAAATGCGCCTCGGTGAGGGCGGCGCGCGGCGGGCGGCTCCGCACCACCTCGTCGGCGATCTCCCCGAGCATCTCGTACAGCGGCTCCAACGACCGCGATGCGTCCTCGGCCAGGCGGCGGGCCAGCGATGTCGAGGTCATGACCCTTCCCCCGTGGCGGTGAGGTCGAGGTTCACCTGGGTCAGCCGGGCGAGCTGACCCATCACATGGGCCTCGGCCAACCTGCGCGCTTCCTCGGCATTCTCGGCGGCCACCGCCGCGGCGATGGCGTGCTGCTCCTCGACGTGGGCGGCGACGTCGATCTGCTGCCCGACCGGCAGCCACACCAACCCGGCCGCCTCGGCCTGCAGGTTGGCCTCCCGTCGCGCCAACCGTGAGGACTGCGAGGCGATCGCGACCTGAATATGGAAACGACTGTCGGCACGGATGCGGTCGCCCAGGGTGGCCGCGGCGCCGAGCTGGTCGGTCAGCGCGAACAGCCGGCGCACCGCATAGGGCGCCGCGCGTTCTGCCGCGAGCCGGGCCGCCTGCCCGGATATCGCGGTGTGCTCGTCGAACAGATCCCGGATGTCCGAGGCGCTCATGGCCGCCAGCCGCGCCGTCAGCTTGTCCACCGGAGGCCCCGCCGGGCGCCGCACGAAGGATCCGCCGCTGCGCCCACGGCGGGTCTCGACCAGCTCCTGTTCACGCAGTGTCGCCAGGGCCTCTCGCACGGTCATCGGCGCCACCCCGAACTGGGCGGCCAGGTCGACCTCCACCGGAAGTCGTTCACCGTCGTCGAGCAGCCCCAGGTGGATGGCTTCGGTGATCCGCTGGACGATCTCGTCGGCACGGCCCACCGGCGCCTCGGCGGCAACGAGCGGCGACAACGACGACACCGGCGCTCCTTTCCCGCACATCCGGTAGGTCCGACGACGGAAACCTACCCGATTTTCGACAAATTCTTCCGTTCCTGTTGCCGGTTAAACAATAGGACTGTAGTTTTTCGCTCACTTGGATTCCTGCATACCCAACTCCCGGCAGAAAGCAGGCTCATGTCCACCACTCATCCGACTTCCGACGCCCGCGGCAACGATGCCGAGGGCTACTACGAGTTCCACGACGGGAGCGACGCTGCACACCTGCACGCGCTCGGCTACAAATCGGAGTTCAAACGGGACATGAGCCCGTGGGCGAACTTCTCACTCGGCTTCACCTACCTGTCCCCCGTCGTCGGCATCTACACCTTGTTCGCGTTCGCACTGGCCACCGGTGGCCCGCCGATGATCTGGAGTCTGCTGATCGTCGGAGTCGGGCAGCTGCTCGTCGCCCTGGTGTTCTCCGAGATCGTGGCGCAGTACCCGGTGGCCGGCGGGGTCTATCCCTGGGCACGACGCCTGTGGGGACGACGATATGCATGGATGACCGGCTGGGTGTACCTGGCGGCCCTTCTGGTCACCATCGCGTCGGTGACCTACGGCGCCGGGCCGTTCATCGCCGCCGCGTTCGGCATCGAAGCGACGGTGAACAACGTCATCGTGTTCTCGCTGCTGCTGCTCGCGCTGGCCACCGTGATCAACTTCATGGGTACGAAAGTGCTTGCCAAAGCGGCGATCATCGGATTCAGCGCCGAGATCATCGGGGCCCTCGTGGTCGGGGGGTGGCTGCTGATCGCGCACCGTGAACACAACATCGGGATCATTTTCGACAGCTTCGGCGCCGGTGGCGACGGCAACTACATGTGGGCGTTCGCCGCTGCCGCGTTGATCGGCCTGTACCAGTACTACGGCTTCGAGGCGTGCGGTGACGTGGCCGAGGAGGTGCCCGACCCGGGCCGGTTGATCCCGAAGGCGATGCGCCGCACCATCTATATCGGCGGAGCTGCAGCAACTTTCGTGTGCTTGGCGCTGGTCCTGTCGGTGGCCGACATCCCTGCCGTGATCGCCGGCGAGGACACCGATCCTGTCAGCACGGTGCTCACCGAAGCCTTCGGCCCGGTCGGCTCCAAGATCATCCTGGTGATCGTGCTGCTGTCGTTCCTGTCGTGCGCGATGAGCCTGCAGGCCGCCGCGAGCCGGCTCGCGTACTCGTACGGGCGCGACGAGATGATCATGGGAAGTTCTCTTCTGAAGAAGTTCTCGCCCACGCGCCACGTCCCGCCGTACGCGTTGTTGCTGGCTGCTGCGGTGCCTGCGCTGATCATCCTCGGATCCAAGTTCTCCACCGATGCGATCACCAAGATCATCAGCTTTGCCGCTCTGGGCATCTACATCGGCTTCCAGATGGTCGTCCTCGCCGCGCTGCGGGCCCGCCTGAAAGGCTGGGTGCCCAGCGGGAAGTACACCCTGGGCAAGTGGGGTGTGCCGGTCAACATCGCCGCGTTGGTCTACGGAGTGATCGCGATGGTCAACATGGCCTGGCCCCGCACCCCGGACGCCCCCTGGTACGACAACTGGATCGTGCCGCTGTCGGCCGCAGTCGTCATCGGAATCGGATTGATTTACATGACGATTCACCCGTTACACGGCAAGAGCACGGCACCGTACGCCGACGCCATCCCCACCAAGAAATAGGAGAAGGACTCCCCGTGACCGTCACGCAGCCGCCGTACCGGACACTGAACCCCGCCACCGGTGAAGTGCTGGCGACGTTCGACACCACGACCGACGCCGAGGTCGCCGCGGCGCTCACCGCGGCCGACCAGGCCTACCGGATATGGGGCGAGGAGCCGTTGCAGGTCCGGCTGGAGGTGGTGCGCAACGTCGGACGGCTGCTGCGGGAGCGCGCGACAGATCTGGGCGAGCTGGCACGCCTGGAGATGGGCAAGAAACTCGACGAGGGCACCGGTGAGGTGGAGTTCTCCGCGTCCATCTTCGAGTTCTACGCCGATCAGGGTGCGGCACTGCTGGCCGACCAGCCCATCCCGACCTTCTCGGGAGGCACCGCAATGGTCCGGCGCCGTCCGGTCGGTGTGCTGTTGGGGGTGATGCCGTGGAACTTCCCCGTCTACCAGGTGGCCCGCTTCGCCGCACCGAATCTGCTGTTGGGCAACACGCTTCTGCTCAAGCACGCCGAATCGGTTCCTCAGTGCGCGTTGGCGATCGCCGAATTGCTGCGTGACGCCGGCGTACCCGCCGGGGTGTACACCAACCTGTTCGCGACGTTCGATCAGGTCGAGGCGATCATCGGAGACGATCGCGTGCAGGGCGTCTCGGTGACCGGATCCGAGCGTGCCGGCGCCGCCGTCGCCGCCACCGCCGGACGGGCACTGAAGAAATGCCTGCTGGAGCTCGGTGGTTCCGACCCGTTCATCGTCCTCGACGGCGATGCAGGCGAACTGGCGCGCACCGCTTGGGATTTCCGCACCTACAATATGGGACAGGCCTGTAACTCCAACAAGCGCATGATCGTCCTCGACGACGTCTACGACGATTTTGTCGCCGAATTGACCTCGCTGGCAGCCGGCCTCACATCGACCGAGATTGCTCCGCTGTCCTCACGGGCGGCGGCGGAAACCGTCGCCGCTCAGGTCGCCGACGCCGTCGACAAAGGCGCCACGCTGCACGCCGGTGGTGTGCTCGGCCAGGCACCCACGGCGTTCTACACCCCTGCTGTGCTGACGGGCGTCACCCCCGACATGCGGGCCTACACGGAGGAGCTGTTCGGCCCGGTGGCGGTCATCTACCGCGTTCGTGACGACGACGAGGCCGTCGCGCTCGCGAACTCCTCCGCGTTCGGTCTCGGGGCGTCGGTGTTCAGTACCGATGTCGGCCGCGCCGAGAAGGTCGCCCGACGGCTCGAAGCCGGAATGGTCAACGTCAACACCCCGGCCGGGGAAGGGCCCGACATTCCGTTCGGCGGCGTCAAGCGTTCCGGCTTCGGACGTGAGCTGGGCGCACTGGGCATCGACGAGTTCGTCAACAAGCAGGTCTACGTGATCGCCGACTGACGCCTGAGTGCCCCGGGTGTCGGCGCCGCCTTCCGCTCCGGTGCCGGCGCCCCTAGATTCCTGGGCCGCCGAGCTGGTCATGCAGGAGATCGACGGCGCGTGCCGCGCTCTGGGCCGCGCCCTCCATCGTGGTGGGCCAGTCGTTGTGCGTCCAGTCCCCCGCCAGCACGAGATTCGGCAGCGCTGTGCGGTTTGTCGGCCGGATGGTGGACATCCCCACCCGCGACGAGAAAGTGGCCTTCGGCCACGGGACGACGGTCACGTCGAGCACGTCCGCCTCGCGGGCGGCCGGATAACTGCTCCGCAGCGCCCCGACGAGACGCTCGGCGACGTCGGCCTTCTTCAACCCCATCAACTCGTACGCGGCGCACGTGGTCAGCCCGTACAGATGGTTGCCGTCGGCGCGCGGCCCGTGCATCTTGTCCCGGTCGAACACCCATCCGATATCGCTGTCCAGCAGTGACTCCCACGGAGCCACCGTGCCCAGCGGCCGGTCCAGCAGCACATAGGTGCTCATGATCGGGATCGGCTCGAGCTTCTTTGCCGCCAGCCGCGCCTCCTCCGCATCCGGCACCTCGTCGAGCAGGGACCGCAGGTTCCACGACGGGACCGCGAGGATCACCGCGTCGGCGGTCACGGTGCCGCCGCCGGACAACCGCACGCCGGTCGCCACTCCCCCGCCGGTCGTCACCGCCGCGACGCGGGCACGGAGGCGGACATCGACGCCACGCTCGGCCATCACGCGCTGCGCTCCTCGCAGATAGAGCGTGTCCAGGTCGACCGTCGGATAGCCGATCCGCACGGCACCGGTGCCCGACCGACGTACCCGGTCGGACCCGGTACGCAGCAGCGCGGCGAAGGCGTGCGCCGACGCCAGGTGCGGAAGCTCGTTGAGCAGCCCGATCACCATGGAATTCAGCAGGATCCGGCGGACTTCGCCGGGGAAGCCCAACCGGTCGAACCACGCGTCGACGGTGATGTCGTCCAGCGAATCGTCGAACCGCAGGACATCGCGGACCAGGCGGGCCCAGGCCGGGGCCGCCCGCAGCAGCATCGCCATACTCAAGCCCCGCACCCGGCCGAGCATCAGGCGCCGCAGGTGCGCCACCCGCAGTCCGAACACCTCCGCATGACCGTCCGGATACCGCACGCCGAACTCGTCCGGGAACTGCAGAAGACCCTGCGCACCAATGGATTCCAGGTAGCGAAAGATGTTCTCGTAGGAGCCGGTCAGCACGTGCTGACCGTTCTCCACCGCATCCCCGTGGCCGGAGGTCAAGCCGATGGTCCGACCGCCCAGTGAGCCGTTGCCCTCCAACAGCGTGACCCGGTAGCCCCTCTCGGTCAGCCACACCGTGGACGCCAGCCCCGCCAGGCCGCCGCCCACGACCACGACGTGCTTGCGTGCGGAGGTGGTCGTCATGACGGTGATCGCAAAGGTCTTGCCGGCGGCGCCACGGCGGGTTACGTTACCCGACGTTGCGTATTTCGACGACGAGGAGACGGATCGGCATGCGTGCGGTGGTCGTCGACAGCAAGGGCACGGTGCACGTCGCCACCCGACCCGATCCGCCGCTGCCCGGCCCCGACGGCGCACTGGTCGAGGTGACCGCGACGGCCATCTGCGGCTCGGATCTGCATTTCCTGGAAGGGCATTACCCGATCGGCGATCCGGTGTCCATCGGGCACGAGGCGGTCGGGGTGGTCGTCGACACCGGACCCGCCGTCGCGAATTTCCGCCCCGGCGACCGGGTGCTGGTGTCATCGGTCGCTGGATGCGGCCGCTGTGCGGGGTGCCGGACGCTGGACCCGGTGGCGTGCGTGCAGGGTCCGCAGATCTTCGGGTCCGGCCTTCTCGGTGGAGCGCAGGCCGACCTGATGGCGGTACCGGCGGCGGACTTTCAGCTGCTCACGATCCCGGACGGGATCGACACCGAACAGGCGCTGCTGCTGACCGACAATCTGGCCACCGGATGGGCAGCCGCCAAACGCGCCGACATCCCACTCGGCGGCACGGTGGTGGTGATCGGCGCGGGAGCCGTCGGTCAGTGCGCACTGCGCAGTGCCTATGCACTCGGTGCGGCAACGGTTTTCGTTGTGGATCCGGTTCCCGCCCGCCGGGACCGCGCCACCGCGGCCGGGGGGCGTGCACTCACCTCGCCTGCCGCGGCGGCAATCCTGGAAGCCACCGGCGGATTAGGCGCCGATTCGGTGATCGACGCCGTCGGCACGGACGCCTCGATCGACGACGCCCTGGCGTGTGTGCGTACCGGCGGCACGGTGTCGATCGTCGGGGTGCACGATCTGCAGCCGTATCCCCTGCCGGCGCTGGCATGCCTGCTGCGCAGTCTGACGGTCCGGCTCACCACCGCCCCGGTGCAGCAGACCTGGCCGGAACTGATCCCGTTGCTGCAGGCCGGCAGGCTCAGCATCGACGGGATCTTCACCGGCACAATGCCGCTGGCCGACGCCGCCCGGGCATACGAAGCGGCGTTCGCCCGGTCGGCCGAACACCTCAAGATCCAGCTCATCCCATGACGGCGAACAACCCCGCCGCGGCGAGGGTCTCGACGAAGAAGTAGAACCAGTTGGGGTAGAACGGGGTTCGGCCGTCCAGGGCGGACACCAGCCGCCCCGCCGCCATCCCCGCCAGTGCGGCAGCCACGGTGACGAGCACACCCGATCGCAGATCCGGTGTGGTGATCGCGACGATGAGCACCGCCGCGATCGCCAGACCGAATCCGCCGTACACCGCCCGCACCTCCGAGCGCGCCGCGCCCGATCCCAGCGCCACGCCGAACGGCGCGACCACCCGGGCCGGAGCGACGAGAGCGAGGACACCCATCCCTGCGAAGAACACCGTGGCGCCGGCCATGACCGTGATCGTCACGCTAACCTCCCATGCACTGGCTCAGGAGGACACCATGACAGCTGTCACGGCCGCGTCGCTTCCACAAACCTGCTATCCGGCGGTGTGGTTGTGGCCCGGGCAGGTGCTCTACGCCGGCCCCGCGCTGAACCTCGAGCCGCACTCGGGATCGGTGTGGTGCCTGGCGGTCGGTGTGGACGGCGCCGTCACCGTGACCGCCGACGGGCACCGGGTGGCGGCGCGCAGCGTGCTCATCCCACCCCGGCTGGTGCACCATCTCGACACGCACGGCGGGCGACTGGTGTCCTGCTACCTCGATCCGTCCTCAGGCCGCGCATCAGCGTGTGGCGACAGATGTCGCAGCACCACTGCCGCGCTCATGTCCGACCACGCTGACGAGGACGCGTTGAGGCAGATGCCCGAGGACGACGAATCCGCGCGACGCTGGCTTGATCTCGCGGCGCCGGCCTCACCGGCTGCGCCCGATCCGCGCATCGCCGAGACGATCCGGCGCATCGCTGCCGATCCCTGCGGCGGCCTGTCCTCGGGCCGACTCGCCGCAGCCATAGGCCTGTCCGAATCGCGGTTCCTGCATCTGTTCCGCCACCAGGCCGGCACCAGCCTGCGCCGCTACCGCATGTGGATGCGACTGCTGCGGGCAGGCGAGGCGGTGAGCGCCGGCAAGAGCCTGACCGATGCGGCCGCGGACGCGGGCTTCGCAAGCCCGTCCCATCTTTCGGACCGGTTCAAGTCCACCTTCGGCCTCACCGCGACCGACCTGTTGAGCAGCGGTGCCGTGCTGCGCGTCCTCCCCGACATACCACGAAGCCCCGGCGGGTAGCCGGGGCTTCGGGTCTGCGGAGTCCGGGGAGGTTACTCCGAGTCTGAGGAGTCCGACGATCCGGAACCGGATTCATCCGACGAGGAATCCGACGAGGCCTCCGTGGAGTCCCTGTCCTGATCCGCGTCGGCCGACTGCGAGGTGTCGGCGTCTTCCTGTGCTGCCGCGTCGGTCTCGTCCTCGACCGCGGCATCCCCATCGACGGTGCCGGTGACGTCGGCGTCGGTTTCGGCGACATCGGCGTCGTCGCCGTCGCGGACCACAGCCTCGCCGACCGTGTCCTCAACCACCTCGTCACCAACCGGCGCAGCGGCGCCCGACTCGGCCTGCGCGTCGCTGTCCGCGACCGCAGTGGTGACGGCCTCGACGGCCTTCTCCTCCACCTGGGGCTCGGCGACCGGTTCGGCGATCACCGCGGGAGCGGCGACCGGTTCGGCGACCGCTGCGGGAGCGGCGACGAACGTGCGCAACGCGGTGGCGCGGACGTCATTGCGGCTGTACGCCTTGTCGATCTTGGCCTTGAGCTCGGCTTCGCGAGCTGCCAGGCTCGGGAACATCTGCACCAGAGGCAGTTTCGCGGTCGGGACCAGATAGTTGGTGGTGGTGCCGCCCTTGGAGTTGACGTCCACGGTGATGTTCTCCGCAGGAACCTTGGACAGGTCGGCGAACATCATCGGAACATGCACGTAGATTCCACCGGCGATCGCGTTCAGCACCGCGAGCCCGTTCCACCAGCGATCCGGGAAGTCCGCCATACCGTCGTACTCGCCGGTGACCACGACGATGTCGTACTCGGTCTCGGGCGCCGGGCGGTAGGTGTAGTCGAAGCTCTTGTTGTACCGCGTCTGGTTGATCAGCTTCTGGCGGCTGGAATCGGCGACCAGGACGAAGGTGATCTGGTTCTTGTCGGGCGCCTCGGCGTCAGCGGCCAGTTGGCGGAGCACCTCGTTGACCACCAGGGAGCCGGCGGACAGCCCGACGACGGTGACCTTCTCGTCGTTGATGTAGTTGCCCTGGCCGTCCTTGGCGAGACGGTCGAGCGCCGCGTCGATCTGGGCATTGAGGTTGGTGACGCCGATGTTGATCGACGCACCGAGCGTGAGATCGTTCTTACCGGTGTACGGCGCCGCCTCGGCCGGCCAGTTCACACTCACACGCTGCTGATCTTTCAGTGCCCCCCCGAGCAACTGACTCATGACCGCGTCGTGCATCGACGACGTCGCGATACCGCCGATGACAAGAGCCGAGCTGGCGCCCCAGGCCGACGTGGCGGTGATGGCCGCCAACGCCAGCGAAGCAAACGCTGTGCCGCACGCTACAGATGCTTTGCGCACACCGATTTTCATGGAAACTCCCCGTTTGATGCAGTGATTCTGACCCGCCGATCCGGCGACGAGGAAAAGCATAAGGAGAGTTATATGTCCGCAGCCAGCAAAATCTTGACATTTCTAATGGTTGCAGCCTGTAGCGAACGGTGTCGGCTTCGCCATGAACCCACTTGTCGGATCAAAGCCTCCGCGAGGGTGCCTACCTCTCGCAGCGCTACAACGATCTGAACAGGATATATGTCGCGCTTTCAACGCAATCTGACCGAACGAACCGCCCACCACCGCACCGTGAAAGTTGTCTCTGACCCTAAGAAGCTAATAAAAGTTAACGTCCCAAAGAATGCTCCTCAGCACACTCCAAGGCAACATCTTTCACTCCAGTAACACGCCGGGTCGATGGGCCTCGCACGCCCGACGTCGGGACCGGTCGAGTCGGCCGGGCTGTGAAGTCGCGAAGCTCACACAGCAAACCGCTGGCAGTGTCGCCAACGCCGCGCCAGAACCGAGTTGCAGCAGGCCGTCGGCCGGGTCGTCCGCCGGGGAGATGCGCGTCCGGCGAATGGGGTGCCGGGGGAGTTCGACCGGCGTCGGCTATGGTCAGCGTGGCCGGTCGGCCCGACCGGCCCCGACGAGCAGGCAGGAAGCCGGTGTGAATCCGGCACGGTCCCGCCACTGTGACCGGGGAGCGAACCCCAGCTCGACCACGGCCGGCAGGCTGGAAGGTCGGGGTGCGCGCTGATCCGGGAGTCAGGATACTGCTCTCGCCGGCCCTCTTACTGGGACGTGGAGATCCCGGATGGAGCCGATGCAGTGCGTTGCCTTGTTCCTTGCCGCGGGCGCGGGTTGATCGCCTCGTGTGCCGTCCTTCTTCTTGTCGCGGCGTCAGCGGCCGGATGCTCGTCCGCGCCGCAGAACTCACCAGAAATTCTGCAGCACAGTGGTTTTCCGGTGACCCTCGACAACTGCGGTCAGTCGGTCGTCGTCGAGGCGCCGCCGGAGCGCGCGGTGGCGTATTTTCAGCATCCGGCTGAGATGATGCTCGCGCTGGGCCTGCGCGATTCGATCGCAGCGACGGTCTATCCGGACAATCCCCCGCTGCCTCGCTATGAGGTGGCGTACCGGTCTGTTCCCGAACTCTCCGGCAAGGACGCGTCGTTGGAGCGGGTGCTGTCGGTGGCACCGGATTTCGTCTACGGCGGTTATGCGAGCGCCTTCGACGACGCGGCCGGACGCTCCCGGCAGGCGTTCGCCGACGCGGGGGTGACCACCTACCTGAACCCGGAATACTGTGCGACCGAACCGATCACGATGGACGATGTCTACGACGAGGTGCACACCGTCGCGCGGATCTTCGGAGTCGAGGATCGTGCCGGCGGACTGATCGACGACATGCGCTCCAGCGTCGCGGCCACTCAGGAGCGGATCGCCGGCGTCGAACCACTCACGGCGTTCGTGTACGACAGCGGTGAGGACGCGGCGTTCACCGCCGGCCGCAGGGGAATTGGCGATCAGATCATCACCCTCGCGGGTGCGAGCAACATCTTCGCCGACCTGGACGACACCTTCGCCGACGTGTCGTGGGAGCAGGTGCTTCAGCGCGATCCCGACGTGATCGTCATCTACGACTATCACGGCACCCCATCGGTGGAGCAGAAGAAGCGGTTTCTCACCAGCAAGCCCGAATTGGCTGCGGTGACCGCGATCCGGGAGGACCGCTTCGCCGTGCTGACCCTGCAGGACGCTGTGCTCGGAGTGCGAGCGCCGTTCGCGGTCGAGGCGCTGGCCCGCCAGCTGCATCCGGACCGGTTCCGGTGAGCACACCCACAGGGCTCGGGGACGGGACGACCGCGCCGCCGCGCGGGGGTCCGCGCCGTCCGCCGTATCCGCTCGTGCTGGCCGGGCTGTGCCTGGTGCTCGTCGGCGCGGTCACCGCCGGCTTGGCGATCGGCTCGATCGCCATCCCTCCCGCCGATGTCGTCCGCAGTGTCGCGGCGACCGTGTTCCCCTCCGCGGCGGATACCGACGTGCCCGCGCACGTTCACACGGTGGTCACCCAGGTGCGCGCTCCAAGGGTGTTGCTGGGCGCGGTGGTCGGGGCCGGCCTGGCGGTGGTCGGGATGACGCTGCAGGCGCTCGTCCGCAATCCGCTGGCCGAGCCGTTCCTGCTGGGTGTGTCCTCGGGCGCGTCGGTGGGCGCGGTGGCGGTCATCGTCTCCGGCATCGGTGTCCTCGGCTGGCTGTCTCCATCGCTCGCCGCGTTCGCCGGATCGCTGGCCGCACTCGGCCTGGTCTACGGATTGTCCGGGGGCGCAGGGCAGATCACGACCACGCGCCTGATCCTCGCCGGCGTTGCGGTGTCCTACGCGCTGTCGGCGGTCACCAGTTTGATGCTGCTGACCGCCGACAGCGGTGACCGCGCCCGGCAGGTGCTCACCTGGTTGCTCGGCGGGTTGGGCAGCGCACGATGGGACACGCTGTGGCTGCCGCTGGCCCTGGTGGCAGCCGGCGTGATCCTGCTGCTGGCCCAGGCCCGGACCCTCAACGTGCTGCTGGCCGGAGAAGCCGCCGCGGCCACCATGGGCGTCGACACGCAACGCTTCCGGGCCCGGATGTTCGTTCTGACGTCGTTGGTGACCGGGGTGCTGGTCGCCGCCAGCGGTCCGATCGGATTTGTCGGGCTCATCCTCCCGCACGCGGTGCGACTGGTGGTCGGCAGCGACCACCGCCACGCGCTGCCTGCCGCCGCGCTGGCCGGGGCCGGCTTTCTGGTGCTGGCCGACATCGCCGCTCGCACTCTGGCCGCGCCGCAGGAGATCCCGGTCGGCGTCCTGACGGCCCTGTGCGGCGGCCCGTTCTTTCTCTGGCTGCTGTGGCGGGACGCGCGCCGCCGCGTCGCGGCGGTGCCCCGGTGAACGCGGCACGGGTCGAGATCGGCGCGCTCTGCGTCGACCGCGGCGGGCGTCGCGTCCTCGATGGTGTCGATGTGACCGCCCCACCGGGCACCGTCGTCGGTGTGGTGGGCCCCAACGGCTGCGGGAAGTCGACGCTGCTGCGCGCGCTGCTGGGCATCCTGCGACCGTCGTCGGGTACGGTCACCGTGGACGGCGCCGACGTGGCGTCGATGACTCCACGGCAGCGGGCGCGCACGACGGCCGCCGTGCTGCAGGACGAAACCGGTGACTTCGACCTGCTGGTGCGCGATGTGGTCGTTATGGGCCGGGCGCCGCACAAGCGGATGTTCCAGGGCGACAACACTTCCGACGAGGCCATTATCGCCGAGGCACTGGCGCTCGTCGACGCCTCGGCCCTGACCGACCGGGGCTTCGCGCTGCTGTCCGGCGGTGAGCGTCAACGCGTCCTGGTGGCACGTGCGCTGGCTCAGCGACCGCGGCTGCTGGTGATGGACGAACCGACCAATCACCTCGACGTCCGGCACCAATTCGACGTGCTGGCACTACCAGCCCGCCTCGGTGTGACGGCGGTGGTCGCCCTGCACGATCTCAACCTGGCCGCCCATTACTGCGACCATGTCGTGGTGCTGCGGAACGGAGCGCCGGTGTGTGCGGGTCCGCCCGAAACGGTGCTCACCGCAACGCTGATCGCCGACGTGTGGGGCATATCGGCCAGCGTCGGCTCGCACCCGCGGACCGGCCGTCCGCACGTCGCCTTCGATCCTTCACAATCGGCGGAGCAGCTCTTCACGGCGCCGTGACGAGGCGATCCCACGCCATCGGCCGATTGACTTGCGGGGGCTCAGGCGGACCTCGCCTCCCTCGCTGACCGCGATCGCCTTGGGGCCGGCGGGAGCGGACCCGTCTGAAACCGAAAGTGGCCCCCCGGACTCGCGCCGGAGGGCCACCTGTCGTGGAACCTGTCAGTTCATGTTCCAGGGCTCGCCGTAGGTGGTGACGCTGTCACCGGTCGACGAGATCAGGCGGGCGAACGGACGCAGCAGCACACCACCGGCAGCACCGGTCACCGTGCCGTGCGCGTTGGACACCGCCACCGAACCGCCCGGCCCGGCCACGTCCACCGAGAAGGTCGCGACCTCCTGGATACCCGGGCCGTTGCCCAGATCCGCCGAGATCGACACACCCGGGAACAGCGGCGGGGTCACGATGCTGTCGCCGAAGCCCAAGAACGGATCGTCTACCTGCGGGCCGAAGCCGAAGCCGTCGTAGGCGATGTTCGGGGTGGTGTAGCTGAAGTTGATGCCCACACCCAGCGACCACGGGAAGCCGACCTGGTAACCCAGCTCCAGCGTGCCCTCGAAGTCATCGGCACCCTCACCGGCCACGATGTAGGTCGCCTTGCCCGAGTGGAACCACTCACGGGTCAGACGGTTGCGGTCCAACGGAAACACGCCGTTGAGGAACGTGTCCCACTGCTGGATCGTCAACGTCCGGCCCTGGCCGTCGACCAGGCTCAGCTCGTTGTCCAGCCCTGCGTGCGAAGTGCCAGTGCTCACGAACAACGCCGCGATGGACGCGACCATCGCGATCAGCACCCGACTGATTACCTTCATGATCGTCCTAAGGAAGTCGACGGCCGCCCGATGGGCGACCGTTGAGAGTTCATGCCTGGCTGACGGAGCGGCTTCTTGACTCCGGACCCGGTGTACCCAGAGATGTCCCTGGCTACGCCGAGTGTCTTATGCGGCTTTAAGCCGGACCTAACGTAAATCATGGGGAAGCGTCGCGCTGGACAAAGCAACCTTCAAGTACGGCAATCTCAGGTCATTCACAGCGTGTTCAACGAACAACAACGGATTCAGCTAACTCACAGCAGATCTGGAAAAAGGCTCTGACCAGTGCGGTCGCACCGTATCGGCAGACCGGCCCGGGCCTGGACCGCCAATGATGGCGAAATAATGACGGTTATGGATCCGAGAAAGTCTGACGGAGGTGTCAAAACCGCTGCGGCTCAACTGGTTGCCAACGGAAGCAATCGGCGCGCCGGGCGCGGTCCTACACCGTCGTCAGATCTGTGCCACGGGTCTCGCTGATCCGCCACACCGCCAGAGCCGTCACCAGACCGCATGCCGCGGCGAGCCCGACCAGCGGCTGCCGTGAGACCTCCACGGCATGCAGGCTGCTCGCGATCAGCGGTGTGAAACCCGCGCCGAGCAACGCCGCGAGTTGGTAGCCCATCGATGCACCGGTGTAGCGGACGGTCGTCCCGAACATCTCGGAGAACAGCGCGCCCAACGGCGCATACATCATCGACTGGATGATCTGGGCCAGCACCATCGCGACGGTGAGCCACAGCTGCGACCGCGAATCCACCAGCGCATAGAACGGCCACGCGTACCCGATGATGCCGACGGCCCCGCACACCATCACGAGCCGTCGCCCGACCCGGTCGGAGAACGCCGAGAAGACGGGGATGGCCACCAGCCCGGTCAGGGAGGTGAAGATCAACGCCGTCATGACGTCGGTGCGGTGGTACCCGATCGCGGTGGCGTAACTGATCATGTAGGTGCTGATGAGCGCGGTCAGCGCGAACGGGCCGATACCGGCCGCGCACGCGAGCACCAGGGTGCGCGGTGTGCGCAGTACTTCGAGAAGCGGCACTGTCGAGGGTTCGGCGGGCGCACGTCGTGCCGCTTCGAACACCGGGCTCTCGGTGATCGACAGGCGCACGTAGATGCCGATCGCCAGCAGCAGCACGCTTATCAGGAACGGGATACGCCAACCCCAGGACAACAGGTCGTCGTCGGGCAGCAGGGTGATCACCGTGACCACTGCTACCGACAGCAGCGACCCGATGGGTGAGCCCATCTGCATCACGCCGTTCCAGAAGCCGCGGCGATGGGCCTCGGCGTGTTCGGTGACCATCAGCGTGGCGCCGCCCCACTCCCCTCCGATGGCGATGCCCTGGATCACCCGCAACGCCACCAACAGGATCGGGGCGGCCACGCCGACGGCGGCGTAGGTGGGCAGCAGGCCGATCAGGAAGCTCGCGGCGCCCATCATCACCATCGTCAGCACGAGCATCGACTTACGTCCCAGCCGATCACCGAAGTGCCCGAACAGGATCCCGCCCACTGGCCGGGCGACGTAACCGGCGGCCAACGTCCCGAACGCCGCGATGGTGGCCACAGCCGGGTTCGAGTCCGGGAAGAACACCACTCCGAACACCAGAGCGCTCATGGTGCCGTAGACCAGGAAGTCGTAGTACTCGATGGCGGTCCCCAGCAGGCTGGACAGCGCGACCCGGCGCAACAGCGTCTGGTCGGCTGCCAGTGTCTGCTGCATGGTGAATCTCCTTGCCGGACAGAGGTTGAGGCGTTTCGCATCATTGTGCGTCCGGGCGCCGGGCAGGGAAGGGGGCGTCCACTGACTGGAACGCCGGTGGCCGCCCACGCGCCGATGCGGTGGAATCACAGGATGACCGTCGACTACCAGGACAGCCTGCGTGAGATCAGCACCCCGTCGGGCGTGCTTCGTTATCACGAGGCCGGTGACGGACCCCCTCTCCTGCTGCTGCACGGGTCCGGACCGGGAGTGACCGGCTGGCGGAACTTCCGCGGCAACCTGGAGGGGTTCGCGCGCCACTTCCGCTGCCTGGTGCTGGAGTTCCCCGGCTTCGGTGTCAGTGATGACTTCGGCGGACACCC
Organism: Mycobacterium sp. ZZG; assembly: GCF_054786995.1. Lineage (NCBI taxonomy): Bacteria > Bacillati > Actinomycetota > Actinomycetes > Mycobacteriales > Mycobacteriaceae > Mycobacterium > Mycobacterium sp. ZZG. Next base: position 27,116 of record NZ_JBTBFV010000008.1, on the reverse strand, counting down.
GATGGTGGACGCCCAGGGTGCGGTCGTCACGTTCGCCGACGCACTCGGGCTGGACCGGGTCGATGTGATCGGCAACTCCATGGGTGGCGGGATCGGCAGCAATTTCGCCATCCGGCACCCCGACCGGGTGGGAAAGCTGGTGACCATCGGCGGGGTCGGCACCAATGTCTTCAGCCCGGGCCCGAGCGAGGGCATCCGATTGCTACAGGAATTCACCGAGGACCCCACGCGGCAGCGGCTGATCGACTGGTTGCGGTCGATGGTCTACGACCCCGCCCTGGTGACCGAGGAGTTGATCGAGGAACGCTGGGCGCTGGCCACCGATCCCGAGACCCTCGCCGCCGCACGGCGCATGTACGGCAAGGCCGCGTTCGCCGCGATGATGGAGATGGTGCGCAGGGCCGACGCACCGATGCCGTGGGCGACGATGCACAAGGTGGCGGCCCCGACACTGCTGACCTGGGGGCGCGACGATCGAGTCAGCCCGCTGGACATGGCGCTGGTGCCGATGCGCACGATCCCGAACGCCGAGTTCCACGTGTTCCCGAACTGCGGGCACTGGGTGATGATCGAAGCCAAGGCCGCGTTCGAACGGACGGTGCTCGGGTTCCTCAGCGCGACTGCATGATCCGGCGGTAACCCAGGAACCGCGCACCGTAGCGGGCCAGCTCCCGGCCCGGGACACGGGCCGGCCAGGCATCCGCGCGGAAGTAGGCATCGGACCCGCCGTCGACGAACACCACGCTGCCGCAGAGGAAGTCCGCCGCGTCGGAGAGCATGAACACCATCCAGTCCGCGAGCCGGCCGGGATCACCGAAGCCGCCGATCGGGACCGGGAACGCTCGGATGGCCTTGGCCTCGGCCGGGTTGGCGAGTTGCTCGGCCAGCAGCGGGGTCATGATCGCGCCGGGGGCCAGCGCATTGAGGCGGATACCGGCACCGGCCCACTGCGGGCTGACGGCCTGCCGGCGCACCCACCGCGACACCGCGGTTTTGGACGCCGCGTAGATCATCGGGGCCGAACGCTTGCCGAACCACCGCACCGCGCGCAGCGCCTTCGCCGAATCGCCGGCCAGCAGCGCCGATACCGCCCGGCGTGGCACCAGCGGGGTCGTCGTCGTCGAATTGCTGCCTACCACCACGACTTTCGCGGCGTCGCCACGGGCCAGCGCCGGCCGCAGAGCGGTCAGCAGGTCGACGACACCGAAGTAGTTCACCTCGGCGATCAGGCGGTCGCGGCCGGGCACCGGCCCGAGGCCGGCGGCCAGCACCGCGCCGTCGAGGACACCGTCACAGGCGGCCATGACGTCCTCGGCCGCGGACCGCCGCCCCTGGGGGGTCGACAGATCGGCCACCACCTCGAGCGGTTGCGGCATGGAGGCGAGCGCTGGGCGTTGATGTTCATGCCGGAATCGCGGGGATGCGATGTCCACCCCGATGACGGCATGCCCGGTGGCACGCAACCTCTCCGCGGTCTCGTTCCCCATGCCGGAGGCCGACCCGGTCACGACGTACGTTCCCATCGGCGCTGCCCTTCACTCGACCGACCAGAGAGTCACTTCGCCTGCTGCCGTGACGCTTTCGCGAATCGAGGCAGCGGAACCGCAATCGCTCTACGGCGGCGCCTCGATGAGGGTGAACCCCTTGTATCCGGCGTCGGCCACCTCGGCGCAGATGTCGAGGTAGACGCCGAAGCCGCCGATGAAGAGCATGAACACCCGCGGCTTGCCCGGTACGTTCGCACCCATGTACCAGGAGTTGGCACGCGGGAACAGCGTGGCGTCGGCGCGTCGGTTGCATTCGGCGATCCAGTTGTCCACCGCCTCGGTGGTCGCCTCGATCCCGGCCAGGTCATGCTCGTCGAGATACGCGATGGCGTCGGCGATCCAGTTGATGTGCGCCTCGGCGTGCAGCACCATGTTCGCCAACACCGCGGGCGCCCCGGGACCCGACACCAGAAACAGGTTCGGGAATCCGTCGACGCCCAGTCCGAGATAGGTGCGTGGACCGTCCGACCAGTCGTCGACCAGCGTCTGTCCCCGGCGCCCGACGATGTCGATCTTGGCCAGGGTTCCGGTCAGGGCGTCGAAACCGGTGGCCAGCACGATCGCATCCAGCTCGAAATGCGCGTCGGTGGTGTTGATGCCGGTGGCGTCGACGGTGGTGATCGGGGTCTCGCGGACACTGACCAGCTGCACGTTCGGCCGGTTGAAGGTCTGGAAGTAGTTGGTGTCGGTACAGATTCGTTTCGTGCCGATCGGGTGATCGTTCGGGATCAGAAGCCGCGCGACCTCCGGGTCGTCGATGACCGCCCGGATCTTCTGCTCGTAGAACTTGCGGGCTTCCTCATTGGCGTCCAGATCAATCATCTGATCAGAGAAGGTCTTGGAGAACAGCACTCCGCCGAGCTGCCAGCGCTTCTCGAACGCTTCGCGACGTTCCTCGGGTGTGGCCTCCATCGTCAGCTTCGGATGTGCCACGTGCGGTGATCCCCCGCCGCTGCGCCACGACATGCGGCGCCGCTCGTCGTACGTGGCTTTCGCATGCGCGACCTCGTCGGCGGTCAACGGCCGGTTACCCGCCGGCACACTGTAGTTCGGGGTGCGCTGGAAGACGACGAGATGCTCGGCCTGTTCGGCGATGATCGGGATGGACTGGATGCCTGACGATCCGGTGCCGATCACACCGACCCGCTTCCCGGTGAAGTCGACACCGTCGTGCGGCCAGTCGGCGGTGTGATAGATCTGCCCGCCGAACGTGCCCAGCCCGGCGATGTCGGGCGTCAACGGTGACGACAGGGGTCCGGTGGCCATCACCACGAACCTGGCCTCGACGACCTCACCACGGTCGGTGGTGACCACCCAATGCAGCGTCTTCTCGTCGAGGACGGCAGATTCCACCCGGGTGTCGAAGGTGATCCCGGAACGGAGGTCGAGCTTGTCGGCGACCCATTTGATGTAGTCCAGGATCTCGGCCTGGGTGGCGTACTTCTCGGTCCAGGTCCACTCCTGCTGCAGTTCATCGGAGAACGAGTAGCAGTAGTCGAGGCTTTCGACGTCGCAGCGCGCGCCCGGGTACCGGTTGAAATACCAGGTGCCGCCGACCTCCGGGGCGGCCTCGAACACCCGCACCGACCATCCCTGGGCCCGGAACCTGTGCAGGGCGTACAACCCGGCGAAACCCGCGCCGACCACGACGACGTCGACAGGACTCTCAGTACTCACACGGTGCACGCTAGGACCCCATCGGTCACCCACTCCGTACGTCTCCCGGTCAACGGGCACCGGGATTTCTTCCCGCCCACCGGTAGCCCGGCCACACCGCAGCGGCATCCTGGGCCAGGATGGTCGGCCGTGAACGACGTGTCCCGCACCGTGGCCCTGACCGTCACCGACGTCATCGTGGAGAGCCGGGATGCGAAGTCACTGGTTTTCGCGGTGCCCGGTGAGCACCGGGAACGGTTTGCCTACCGGCCGGGCCAGTTCCTGACGCTGCGCATCCCCAGCGAGCTGACCGGTTCGGTGGCGCGCTGCTATTCGCTGGCCAGCTCACCACACACCGACGACGCCCCGAAGGTGACCGTCAAACGCACCGACGGCGGCTATGGATCGAACTGGTTGTGCGACAACGTCTCTGTCGGCGATGTCGTCGAATCTCTGCTGCCCTCCGGTGTTTTCACGCCGCAGCATCTCGACGGCCACTTCCTGCTATGGGCCGCGGGCAGCGGCATCACACCGGTCATGTCGATCCTGAAGTCGGTGCTCACCGCCGGGACCGGCCGGGTGGTGCTGTGCTACGCCAACCGGGACGAGGCCTCGGTGATCTTCGCCACCGAACTGCGCGAGCTCGCCGCTCGCTACGCCGGCCGGCTGACCGTCCTGCACTGGCTGGAATCCGTACAGGGACTGCCCACCCGCGCACAGCTGAGCATCTTCGCCGGGTTGTTCTCCGGCTACCAGTCCTTCATCTGCGGACCGGCCCCGTTCATGGCGGTGGTCAAGGAGACCCTCACCGAGGCCGGTGTCCCGCGCGACCACATCCATCTGGAGGTTTTCCAGTCCCTGGAGGGAGACCCGTTCGCCGACGTACCGGCCGCCGCCGTGACCGACGATGGCCGGGCCGTCGACGCCGAGGTCGCGATCGACGGCGACGTGCACCGGCTGCGCTGGCCTGAAGAACACACTCTGCTCGACACCATGCTGGCCGCCGGCATCGATGTCCCCTACTCGTGCCGCGAGGGGAACTGCGGATCGTGCGCTGCCACCGTCTCCGGCGGTCAGGTCGACCTCGGCAACGCGACGATCCTCGAACCCGAGGACATCGCCGAGGGGCTGTTCCTGGCCTGCCAGGCCCACCCGGTTTCCGACCCGGTGAGAATCGAGTTCTGAGCCGGGGAATCACTTCCGCTCACCGGGAAAAGGGCAACAGGCCACGGTCTGAGGCGGCACCATCAAATCCATGACACAACGGGTGATCGACCGCATCGCCGACCTGGCAGACCAGCTCCGCGAGCAGGCCGTGGAGGCCGAGACGATCGGCAAGCTCACCGATGACACGGTGAAGACGATGAAGCAGGTCGGGTCCATCCGGCTGCTGCAGCCCAAGCAGCACGGCGGCCTGGAGGTCCATCCGCGGGAGTTCGCCGAGACGGTGATGGCCACCGCCGCGCTGGATCCGTCCGCCGGCTGGATCAACGGCGTCGTCGGCGTGCATCCCTACCAGCTGGCCTACGCCGATCCCCGCGTCGGCCAGGAGATCTGGGCCGAGGATGTCGACACCTGGGTGGCTTCGCCCTACGCGCCCCAGGGCGTCGCGGTACCCACCGACGGCGGCTACATCTTCACCGGGCGGTGGCAGTTCAGTTCCGGCACCGATCACTGCGACTGGATCATCCTGGGTGCGATGGTCGGCGACGCGGACGGTAAGCCGCTGATGCCGCCGCAGATGCTGCACATGATCCTGCCGCGCAAGGACTACGAGATCGTCGAGGACTCCTGGGACGTGGTCGGGTTGCGCGGCACCGGGTCCAAGGACGTCATCGTCGACGGCGCGTTCGTGCCCGACTACCGGACCATGGACGGCCTGAAAGTCATGGACGGCACCGCCCAGCGCGAGGCCGGGATGACCGAGCCGCTGTACCTGATGCCGTGGTCGACGATGTTCCCGCTGGGCATCTCCTCGGCCACCATCGGCATCGCCGAGGGCGCCTTGGCCGCCGCGCTGGACTATCAGCGTCAGCGCGTGAACTCCAGCGGCGTCGCGATCAAGGACGACCCCTATGTCATGTACGCGATCGGCGAAGCCGCCGCCGACATCAACGCCGCCCGCCAGGAACTGCTGGCCAACGCCGACCGCATCTACGACATGGTGGCCGCCGGTGAGGAGGTGTCCTTCCAGGACCGCGCCGCCGGACGGCGCACCCAGGTCCGCGCGGTATGGCGCGCCGTGTCCGCCGTCGACGAGATCTTCGCCCGCTGCGGCGGTAACGCCGCCCGCATGGACAAACCGCTGCAACGCTATTGGCGCGACGTCCATGTCGGCCAGGCCCACGCCATCCACGTCCCGGGCACCGTCTACCACGCCTCGGCACTGAGTTCGCTCGGAGTGGATCCGCAGGGACCCCTGCGGGCGATGATCTAGGGGTGGTCATGAGTCTGATCAAGAGCCTCGGCTATGTCACCGTGCAGGCCACCGACATGGCGCGGTGGCGGCACTTCGCCTTCGGCGTACTGGGTTTCGCGCAGGGCAGCGGACCCGATCCGGACGTCCTGTACCTGCGGATGGACGAACGGGCCGCGCGCATCATCGTCACCCCCGGCGACGTCGACAAGATCGCGACGGTCGGCTGGGAGGTCCGCGACCACGCCGCCCTCGAGGACGTCAAGCGTGCCCTCGAAGGAGCCGGCACACCGTACAAGGAACTGTCCCTGGCCGAGGCCGACACCCGCAGGGTCGAAGAGGTCATCGCGTTCCAGGACCCGGCGGGCACCTCGCTGGAGGTGTTCCACGGCGCGGTTCTCGACCACAGCCCGGTCGTCACGCCGTTCGGCGCGACGTTCGTGACCGGCGATCAGGGACTCGGACACGTCGTGCTGCCCGCGATGGACGTCAACGGGATGTTCGAGTTCTACACCGGCGTCCTAGGATTCACATCCCGCGGGGCGTTCCGCGTCCCGGCGCCACCCGAATTCGGCCCGATCCGGGTCCGCTTCCTCGGCGTCAACCAGAGACACCACAGCCTGGCGCTGTGCCCGTCCGCCACGTTGCGCGACCCGGGTCTGATCCATCTCATGGTGGAGGTCGACACCCTCGACGCGGTCGGGCAGGCGCTCGACCGGGTGACCAGGGACGGCTTCCAGTTGTCCTCGACGCTGGGCCGCCACACCAACGACAAGATGGTGTCGTTCTACGTGCGTGCGCCCGGCGACTGGGACATCGAGTTCGGCACCGAGGGCATGCGGGTCGACGAAACCTATTACACCGCCGAAGAGATCACCGCCGACAGCTATTGGGGCCACCAGTGGGTCGACGACCTGCCGGCGGCGATGCGTCCGTGAGCTCCGACGTCGTCCCCGTCCCGGAGTCGGAGATCGCCGCCTGGGACCACGAAGCCGACGTCGTCGTCGCCGGATACGGGGTGGCCGGCGCGGCAGCGGCGGTGGAGGCCGCACGCGCCGGCGCCGACGTGCTCGTCCTGGAACGGACGGGTTCCTGGGGCGGGGCCGCGTCGATGGCGGGGGGCTTCATCTACCTCGGCGGCGGCACCGCGCTGCAGAAGGCTTGCGGTTTCGACGATTCGGTCGACGACATGACCGCCTACCTCGACGCGGCCATGGGCCCGGGGGCTGACGAGAACCGCATCGCCGACTACTGCGCGGGTAGCGTCGCACACTTCGACTGGCTCGTCGGATGCGGTGTGCCGTTCAAGGCGGAGTTCTTCGGCGAACCCGGGTGGGAACCGATGGGCGACCAGGGCCTGATGTACTCCGGCGGCGAGAACTCCTTCCCGTTCAACACCATCGCCGCACCCGCCCCGCGCGGCCATGTTCCGCAGATGTCGGGCAAGGTGCAGGGCGAGGCCAGCGCCGGGTACATGCTGATGAAGCCGCTCGTCGAGACGGCCGCCGCTGCCGGCGCGCGCGCCCTGTACGACGTTCGGGCCCAACGGCTTGTCGTCACAGGTGACGGACGGGTGGTCGGGGTGGTGGCGCGTCGCTACGGCACCGAGATCGCCGTGCGGGCGCGCCGCGGAGTCGTGTTGGCGGCCGGCAGTTTCGCCTACAACGACGCGATGGTCGCGCATTACGCCCCACGCATCGCCGGCCGTCCGGCGGCATCGATCGAACAGCACGACGGCCGCGCCATCCAGATGGCCCAGGCGCTGGGCGCCGATCTGGCCCACATGGACGCCACCGAAGTCGCGATCTTCATCGACCCCCAACAGCTCGTGCGCGGCGTTCTGGTCAACGAACGCGGACAACGCTTCGTCGCTGAGGACACCTACCCCGGTCGGGTCGGACAGCTGACGCTGTATCACCAGAACAACACCGCCTACCTGATCCTTGACGGCGACGCCCAGGACGAGGCGATGGCCTCGCTGTCCCCGCAGCTGATGATGCGCCCACCCACCTGGGTCGCCGAGACCGTCGCCGACCTGGAGACCGAGATCGGGCTGCCGCCCGGGTCGCTGCAGGCCACCGTCGCCGCGTACAACGACGGGGCTGCCCGCGGGGTGGATCCGCTGCTGCACAAGAAGGCGCAATGGCTCAGGCCGATCGGCTCGCCGGTCGGCGCCGTCGATCTGCGCGACAGCACCGGCGGGTTCACCCTTGGCGGCCTGGCCACCACCCTCGACGCCGAGGTGCTCCACGTCAGCGGCGAGCCCATACCCGGCTTGTTCGCCGCCGGCCGGTGCACCGCCGGCTTGGCCGCATGGGGCTATGCCAGCGGCATATCTCTCGGCGACGGCAGCTTCTACGGGCGGCGCGCCGGCCGCAGCGCCGCCCGCCTCTGACTTCCCGCCAGCCCGTCGCTCTTTCTGAGCGCCCCTCAGCGGCGAGATTGCGCCCAGCGCGGCCTTCCGTCCACAAAGCCCTCGCGGAATGCGATTTCGGCGGCTCTTTCGCAGTGCGCCCGGCCATTCATGTGACAGCGAGCACAGCGGTGTGGTAGTTCTATATGACCAATAGGTATATGCCTATTAGAAGTATTACTTTCGGAGGATCCCGATGACCGTGACCGTCGACCGACCCGCACCCGCCGCGAAGGCCGCCCCGGAGACCCCGAGCGCGGTGATCGACCGGGTCTCTCTGGTGCTCGACGCGTTCGACGGCCCGGGCCGGCTGACGCTGGCGCAGATCGTGCGAAGGACCGGCCTGCCCCGCTCGTCGGCGCACCGCATGCTGGAGCGCCTGGTCCAGTTGCGCTGGCTGCGGCGCAACGGCCGCGACTACGAGCTGGGAATGCGACTGGTCGAACTCGGCTCGCTGGCTGTCCACCAGGACCGGCTGCACAAGGCCGCGATCCCGATGCTGCACGAACTTCACGCCGCCACCGGGCTTGTCGTCCACCTTGCGGTGCTCGACGGACCCGATGTCGTGTACATGGAGAAAGTCGGCAACCGGATGACCGCGGCCCTGCCGACCCGCGTGGGCGGCCGTCGGCCGGCCCACTGCGCCGCGGTCGGCAAGGCGATCCTCGCCTACACCCCCGAGAAGGACGTCGAGGTGTTCGACACCGATTTCCTGCCGCGGCTCACCAAGTACTCCATCTCGACGCATGCCCAGCTGCGCACCGACCTGGCGAAGGTGCGCTCCCACGGCGTTGCCTTCGACCGCGAGGAGTCGGTTCCGGGCTTCGGCTGCGTGGCCGCCCCGATCGGCGATCCGGGCCACGCGGCGGCCGCGGTGTCGGTGTGCGGTCCGATGAGTCATATGAAGTTCGACCAACGCCTCGTCGCTCCCGTACGGATGGCGGCGATGCGTATCTGGCGCGCCGTCGACGGCGGTCCTACCCGCGTGGCACCCACGCTGCAGCAGATGCGCCCGCTGCGCGGCGGCCCGGTCCCCCGCCCCGGCCAGACCACCACGCCGCCGGCATGAAGCTCGATCCGCAGATCGCCGCCATCATCGAAACCCTGGATTCCGGTTTTCCGCCCGTCCACACGATGACGGGCGAGCAGGCACGCGCCGCGATCCGGTCCCGGTTCGTCCCCGCCGCGCAGCCCGAGCCCGTCGCCTCCGTCGAAAACGCCACGATACCGGGGCCGGCAGGGCCGGTCCCGGTGCGTGTCTACCGGCCGTACACCGAAGTCGACACACCTTTGCCCACATTGGTTTTCGCCCACGGCGGCGGTTGGGTGTTCTGCGATCTGGACAGTCACGACGGGTTGTGTCGAGCCTTCGCCAACGGCATGTCGGCGGTGGTCGTGTCGGTGCACTACCGTCGGGCCTCCGAAGAGGGCCTGTGGCCGGCAGCCGCCGAGGACGTCTATGCCGTCACCGCGTGGGTCGCCGAGCACATCGGCGCGTTCGGAGGCGACGGGTCGGCGGTGCTGGTCGGCGGCGACAGCGCCGGAGGCAACCTGGCCGCCGTCACCGCATTGATGGCCCGCGACCGGGGCGGGCCTACCTTGGCCGGGCAGATGCTGCTCTATCCGGTGATCGCAGCCGATTTCGACACCGAGTCCCATCGACTGTTCGGGCGCGGTTTCTACAACCCCCGGCCCGCTTTGCAGTGGTACTGGGACCAGTACGTGCCTTCTCCAGCCGACCGCATCGACCCCTACGCCTCACCGCTGCGCGCCGGGGATTTCACCGGCCTGCCGCCGGTCGTCGCGGTGGTGGCAGGCCACGACCCGCTGCGCGATGAAGGGCTGGCCTATGTCGAGGCGCTCGAAGCGGCAGGAGTACCGACCGCGTGCCGGTACTTCGAGGGCGGAATCCACGGATTCATGACGATGCCGTCGCTGGACATCTGCCTGCGCGCCCGCACTCAGGTTTGCGCGGACGTCGCCGATCTGGTCGGCAGCATCGGCTCTGCCGCGCCGTAGCGCTGGTCGGGGTCCAGAACGCAGTGCGTGCGGTCGAACACGGTGACCATGCACTTGTTGTTGTGAGTGCACCGACTCCGCACGGCAGAGTCGGCGATCATCGTGTTCACCAGGTCCGGTTCGCGCAGCAGCGCCCGGCCCATGGCGACGAACCCGAACCCTTCACGCATGCCGGTCTCGACGTGCTCACGGTTGGTGATGCCGCCGAGCAGGATCAATTTCGTGTTGCGCATGACCGGCACGAATTGCCGTGCCGCGCGCAGCATGTAGAGATCCCGGTACGGATAGCTGCCCATCACGGCCTTGCCCATCAGCCGGACTCCGGGACGCAGCATCGGGGGCATCACCGTGGCGAATTCGCGCACCGGCACGTCACCCCGGAACAAGTACATCGGCCGGTACACCGACGACCCCTGGGTCAGCTCCAGCGCGTCCAGCGTCGCGTCGGCGTCGAGCAGTTGCGCGGTGCGCAGCGCCTCGTCGATCCAGATGCTGCCGGGCAGCCCGTCGTCCATGTCGAGCTTGGCGATCACCGCGATGCGGTCGTCCACCACATCGCGCACCCGCTGCGCGATTTCCCGCACCAGCCGTGACCTGTTGTCGATGCCGCCGCCGTACTCGTCCTTGCGGCGGTTGATCAGCGGGCTCAGGAACGAGCTGGGCAGGTAGAGATGCCCGAAATGCAGTTCAACAGCGTCGAATCCGGCCTCCACGGCGACCTGCGCGGCCCGGCCGAACTGGTCGATGACGGTGGCGATCTCGTCTCGGCGGATCTCCCGGCAATAGGCGAACGAGGTCGGGTTGACGAACCGGCTCGGCGCCACCGCGGTCACTCCCGTCAGCTTCCTGGGCGCCACCACGCCGGCATGGCCGAGCTGAGCGGAGATGCCGGCACCGGCGTCGTGCACCGCGTCGGTGAGCCTGCGCAGCCCGGGAAGCGCGTCCCGGTTCATCACGATCTGCCCGGGCGCACTGGCTCCCTGCGGTGAGACACAGCAGTACGCGACGGTCGTCATCCCGACCCCGCCCTCGGCGAAGCTGCGGTGGAACGCGATCAGATCGTCGGTCACCATGCCGTCCGGCGAACGGCCCTCCGACGTGGCGGCTTTGACGATCCGGTTGCGCAGCCGCACCGGTCCGAGGCTGACAGGCGCGAACGGATCGGGGCTGAGATCGGTCATCCCGTAACCGTCGACCCCGCGGACCGGAGCGTCAACGGAGGTATCCCGATGGCCGGGATCGGCGCCGTCACAGCCGGGTGCGGACCCTAGTCTCGCTCGCATGGCCCCCACGTTCGAGGTCTTCGTCGTCGACCGGGTGGTGACCCGGCCAGGGTGTGCCCGCGAGTTCGTCGACACCTACCTCGGCGGGTACGCTCCGGAAGCCCGCGCGCGCGGCATGAGTCTGCGCGACGTTCTTGTCTCGCCGCCGATCTGGTTCGACAGCGAACCCAACACCGTCACCATCACCTGGTCGCTGCCGAGCGCGCGGGCCTGGTGGGAGATGACGTGGCAGAGCAGGCCCGACCCGTCGCTGGGCGCGTGGTGGGACGGGGTTGCCCACCTCATCGTCGAACGGGAGCGCAGCGCTGCCGCGCGCTACGAGCACGTCGATGGGCTCTGCGATGTATAGCGTGACCCGCCTGGTCGACGTGGACGAGACCGACCGCCGCCGCGTGCTGGAGGCACTCCAACGCCTGGCCGAGCAGAGCGGAGCCGTACGACACCTTGTCGCGCCCACCCTTGCGGGCAGCCGCAACGGCGGCGACCTTCTCGTGCACCTGCGTTTCGACAGCGCCGAGGACTGGGCGTCAGTCGCCGACCGGTTCGACGCGGCACTGCACGACCCGGCGGTCAGCCGCGTCAACGGGGTCGGCTATCACGGTCTGGCGCAGCGCGTCCCGGACCGCGATCCCGGAACCGTCTACCGGACGCTGTTGTTGCGCACCGCACCGGGCACCGACGCCGACACGCTGGCCCGGTTCGAGACCGACCTGCGACTGCTGCCCGGCTACGTCTCGACGATCAGCGCCTGGCAGCTGAGCCGGCCCGACCACACTGTCGGCGCATCGCCGTGGACTCACGTGTTCGAGCAGGAGTTCAGCGATGCCGACGGCATCATGGGCCCCTACCTGATGCATCCGATCCACTGGGCCGTCGTCGACCAGTGGTTCGATCCGGAGTGCCCGGAAGTTGTTGTCCGGGACAGGGTCTGCCACAGCTTCTGCCTCGACGACGCCCGGGTGCTGCGCTGACGCCGCCGGCTGCGCTGACGCGCCGGCCGCCGGCCGCTGCGGCACGGTCGCCGGCTACAGACCGGCGGGCTGGATGTTCGGGTTCGCGTTGGCCGGCGGTTCGAGCGGCGGCAACTCCGTGGCGCCGTCCAGGCTGTGCACGGTCATTCGCTGCGACCACGGGTAGTGCAGACTGAATGCCACCAGGCCGGTGCGCACCGCGGCCGGCAGGTGGCACATCGCCAGCACCGTCTCGGCCAGATACTCCACCGGCTCGGTCGGGAAGGTGTCGGGGATCAGGCTCGCGGCGCCTGGGGTCCGGACGGCGCTGGACGGGCCGACGACGTTGACGGCGATGTTGGAGTCCAGCAGTTCGGCGGCCACTCCCTGGGTGAACCGGTGCAGCGCGGCCTTCATGGAGGCGTAGATCACGTCGCCGGACGACTTGTTGTACTCGCGGTAGGGCCGTGCGGGCGCCAGGCCGGTGACCGACCCGATGTTGACGATCCAACCCGCTCCTTGTCGGCGCATGTGTGGAACGGCCTTCTGGGTCAGTACGAACGGTGTGCGCACGTAGTGGTCGACGGTGCGGTCGAACGTTTCCATCGGCATCTCTTCGATGACGGAGTAGTCGGCGTAGCCGGCGTTGTTGACCAGGATGTCGATCCGGCCCGTGCGCTCGACGACCCGGTCGACCAGTCCGGCACGTGCGTCGGCGTCCTCGAGATCGCAGGCGAGCCCGAACGCCTTTCCGCCGGCTGCCTCGATCAGCGCGATCGTCTCGCCGATGGTGCCGGGCAGCTCCACCTGCTGCCCGGCGCGGGTCGACGGTGACGGCTGGTAGGACCTGGCGGTGACGGCCACCGTGGCGCCCTCGGCGGCGAGCCGCTGCGCGATGGCGCGTCCGATACCCCGGCTACTTCCGGTGACCAGAGCTGTTCTGCCGGACAACAATTCACTCACCGAAGCTCCAGATCCGCTTCATCGGGGGTGCGGTGGCTCTGCCACACGTCGATCAGCCGGAACGGGAACGCGGTGACGATGCGGCCGCCGCCCGAGCGGTAGTACGTGTGCGCTGTCGGGGTGTGACACCACACGGTCTGCGCCATCGCGTCGTCGATCTTGCGGACGTAGTCGGTGAACGCCTTCGAAGTGACCTCAAGGGTGGCGGCTCCCCGTTGCGCCATCAGCTGCAGGCATTCCATGACGTAGTGGACCATCACCTCGACGCCGAAGTTGTGGCCGGCGCCGTGGCCGGGACTGTAGTTGGGCGCCGACGAGATGAACATGTTGGGAAAGCCGGGGACGAGCCCGCCGCGGTAGGCCGCGGGACTGTCGCCCCAGACCTCGGTCAACCGCACGCCGTCGCGGCCGCGGATGTCGACCGTGGACAGGAAGTCGAGGTGGTAGCCGGTGGCGTAGATGATCACGTCGAGGTCGACCTGCCTGCCGTCCGCGGTGACGATACCGCGCTCGTTCACCTGTGCCGGCTCGGCGGCCTCGACGTCGACGTGTTCACGGGTCAGTGCCGCGTAATAGCCACCGGGGTCGCGAATGATTCGCTTACCGTATGGCGCGAAATCCGGGGTGACCTTTTTCGCGAGTTCGGAATCCTTGCCGAACATGCGGTCGATGTACTCCTGGCACAGGCGCAGCAGCACGTCGTTGGCCGGCGAGATCGACAGGTGGTCGGCAGCCCATTCCGGATCACGCACGATGACCGGATAGTTGTTGTCGGCGGTGCCCCAAAACGATTTCAGGCGAACCCAGTTGGCGTAGAACGGGATGTGGGCGTTCAGCCAGCGGCGATGTTCGGGGACGTCGTCTGTCAACCGCTTCCGCGGTGCCACCCAGTGCGGTTGGCGCTGGAACACCGTCAGGTGCTCGACGTCGTCCACACACGCGTCGACGATCTGCACCGCGGTGCACCCGGCGCCGATGATCGCGACCTTCTTGCCGCGCAGCGAGAGATCGGGATCCCACTCGGCGGAGTGGATGCTCACGCCGCGGAACGACTCCCGCCCGGCCAGATCTGGCCAGCGGGGTCGGTTGAGGTATCCGGCGGCCGGGATGACCACGTTGGCGTAGCTGATTTCTCGGGCGCCGTCCGCGGCCGCGGTGCGGATCTCCCACTGCGAGCGTCGGTCGTCCCACCACAGCGCCTCCACCTCGGTGCTGAACCGGATGTGGTCGCGCAGCGCGTTCCGGTCGGCCACCGACTGCAGGTACTGCTGGTACTCCGCGCCCTGCGGGTAGTAGCTCGACCAGTTGCCGTTGATGTCGCGAGACAGCGAGTAGTACGCCGACGGGGTGTCGACCCCGATGCCGGGGTAGACGGTGGTGTACCAGGTGCCGCCGACCTCGTCGTTACGGTCGATGATCTCGTAGTCGATCCCGGCGGCCGCGCATTCCAGCCCCGCCGCCATGCCGGCGATGCCGGCCCCGACGATCACGACCTTGAAGCCGTTGGGCAGCTTCGCGGTTCGGGGCAGCACCGGCTGGGAAGGGTGGAAGCCACCTTGTTCCAGCAACAGGCCGCGGTACTCCTCACCCACCTCGGTACCCAATGCCAGCGGGGCGACTCGCGCGAACAGAGCGGGATCGTCGAACGCCAGGCGGTCGGGCCGGCGCGGCCGGGTCAGCGCCGCGACCAGCTCATCGACGAGCACGTCAAGCGTGTCCGGGTCGGTGACGCCGACGTGCTCGGGCGGGTCCGGCTCGAACGAGAGCTTAGGCGCGTACCGATCGACCACGCTCAGGTCGCCGGTCAACTGCGCCAGCACCGCCACCAGGATTCCGGCGTCGGCACGGTGCAGGTTGGTCCGCATCTCGTCCGGGTCGAGCGTCCCGTCGTCGGCAGCCACGGTCACACCGGTCGTCATCGATCCTCCTCGGGTCCGGGGATCGAGTATGTGAGCGTCGGGACGGGTCCGCGGCGCCCTTGTCTACTGAGCGGGACGCAACTCGCCCGTCGCCGTGACCGGACACCTACAGTCCGGGCATGGATGATCTGCAGGCGGTGCCGGCCGGGGTGCGCAGCCACGCTCTCGGCGACATTCCGCGGCGTCCGGCGCGCAAGCATCCGGACAAACTCGCGATTGTCGACGGCGATGTCAGGCTGACGTTCGCCGAGTTCGAGCACCTGGTCGACCGTGCCACTGCGGCGTTGTCCGACAACGGTTTCGCGCCGGGCGACCGCCTGGCGCTGCTGGCGCACAACTGCTGGCAGTACGCGGTTCTGGCCTTCGCGACCGGGCGGGCCGGGGTGGTTCTCGTTCCGGTCAACTTCATGCTGACCGCCGAGGAGATCGCGTTCATCCTGGGGCACAGCCGGGCGGGTGGCTTCGTCGCCGAAGCGGACCTGGTGCCGACCGCGGAGGCGGCCATGCGTCTCGGCGGTGCGGTCCGATCCACGGCGGCGCTGGTCCTGCCGGGACAGAGTCTGCCTACGGGCTGGGAGGATTTCGCCGCGTGGATGCAGACCACGTCGCCGGCACCCAACCCCCTCATCGACGACGATCAGCTGATCCGGTTGATGTACACCAGCGGGACCGAGTCCCACCCCAAGGGCGCGATGCACTCCAGTCGCAGCCTGATGGGCAACTACATCAGTTCGATCATCGCCGGGTCGATGGAGGGCAGCGACGTCGAGGTCCACTCGCTGCCGCTCTATCACTGTGCGCAGCTCGACAATTTCCTGATCACCGACATCTACCTCGGTGCCACCAGCATCATCGTGCCGCGCCCCGATCCCGAAACCGTGCTCCGCAGCATCGAACGGTTCTGCGTGACAAACTATTTCGCTCCGCCGACGGTGTGGATTTCCCTGCTGCGCTCCCCTGTGTTCGACGAGGTGGACCTGTCCAGCCTGCGCAAGGGCTACTACGGCGCGTCGGCCATGCCTGTCGAGATCCTGGCCGAGATGCGTGAGCGGCTGCCTCATTTGCGGCTGTGGAACTTCTACGGTCAGACCGAGATGGCCCCGCTGGCCTCGGCGCTGGGCCCGGACGAACAGGACGCGCACGCGGGCTCGGCGGGTCGGCCGGTGGTCAACGTGCAGACCGCGATCCTCGATGACGACAACCTCGAGGTGGGTCCCGGCGTGGTGGGCGAGATCGCGCACCGCAGCCCGCATCTGATGCTGGGTTACCTCGATGACGAGGCCAAGACCGCAGAGTCGTTCCGCGGCGGCTGGTTTCACTCCGGTGATCTCGGCTACTACGACCAGCACGGTCTGCTGCACGTGGTCGACCGCAAGAAGGACATGATCAAGACCGGCGGCGAGAACGTGGCGAGCCGTGAGGTCGAGGAGGTCATCTACCGCCATCCGGCCGTGGAGGAGGTCGCCGTCTTCGGCATCGCCGATGCGGTGTGGGTGGAAGCGGTGGTGGCTGCGATCGTCGTTCGTCGCGGCGCCGATCTCGGTGAACGGGAGATCCTCGAGTACTGCCGCACGCATCTGGCGGGGTTCAAGACGCCGAAGCAGGTGTTCTTCGTCGACTCGCTGCCGAAGAACCCTAGCGGCAAGCTGCTCAAGCGCGTGCTGCGGGAACGCTTCGCCAACACCGAAATCAAAGCCTGAGCGCTCCGGCTGCGGGACGTGGGGACCGCCGCAAACGTGCCATGGCCCACAGTGACCGCTGGCCGGGAAGCCCCGGACCTGGCCGATTCCGGCGCCGCTACCGTACGAGAACAGATGCGGCCGTGTGCATCCGCAGGTGAACCGAGAGGACGTCAACCCGTGACTGTTGCGCCGTTCGAAGGTCGTATCGCCCGTTTCGACGAACCCGGCAGGCCATTCGAGATCGAAACGGTCGCGCTGCCCGATATCAATCCCGGCGAGATCCTGGTCAAGGTGACTCGGGCAAATATCTGCGGTTCCGATGTGCACGCCTGGCACGGGACCTTCGCCACCCGCGGGCTGGGCGGGCAGCTGCCGACCGTGCTCGGCCACGAAATGGTCGGCGTTGTCGCGGCTCTGGGCCAAGGAGTGACCTCTGACTCCAACGGGAAGGCGCTGACCGCAGGAACACGGGTGGTCTTTCCCTACTTCTTCTGCTGCCACGCCTGCCGTAACTGCCTGGCCGGGCGACGCAACGCGTGCCTGAACCTGACGATGGCCATGCTCGGCCGTGCCGACGAATCGCCCTACTTCGTCGGCGGGTATGCCGATTACTTCGTGCTTCCGGCGGGCGCGGTGGTCTACACGGTGCCTGATTCGGTGTCCGACGAGATCGCCGCCGGCGCGAACTGCGCACTGTCGCAGGTGATGTACGGGCTGGAGCGAGTCGACCAGCAGCTCGGCGAGTATGTGGTGGTGCAGGGCGCCGGCGCGTTGGGGCTCTACGCCGTCGCGGTGGCAAAGGCCCGCGGCGCGGCCAAGGTCATCGCGATTGACGGAGTGCCCGAACGGTTGGAGTTGGCCACCGCGTTCGGCGCCGACGCCGTCATCGACATCAGCGAGACCACCGACAAGGACCGGGCCAAGATCGTCCGGAAGCACACCGACGGGCAGGGCGCCGACGTCGTGGTGGAGGTGGTCGGCCACCCATCGGCGATCGACGAGGGTCTCAGGCTGCTCGGTCAGTTCGGCCGCTACGTCGAGATCGGCAACATCAACATCGGCAAGACGTTCGAGTTCGATCCCTCGCGGTTCGTGTTCGCCAACAAGACCATGGTCGGGGTGTCGCTCTACGAGCCGTCGGTGCTGTCCCGGGCGCTGGACTTCCTCGAGCGGTACCAACACCGGTTGCCGTTCGAGCGACTCGCGGCGGCCTGCTACTCGCTGGACGACATCAACGCCGCCTTCTCCGCCGCGGCCGACAAACGCGATGTCCGCGCCAGCATCGTGCCCTGACCCACCCACGGAAAGCACCATGCACAACCACGATTACGCCCGCACCGAACTCTTCATCGACGGCGCCTGGGTCTCCCCCGCCCGCGGCACCGGCCTCATCGAGGTCGTCGACCCGGCCACCGAACAGGTGCTGGGCACGGTCCCGGCGGGATCGGAGGACGACGTGGATGCCGCCGTCGCCGCGGCCCGACGGGCGTTCGACCCGCTGATCGGCGTCGCGGAGCGTCGCGCCCGTCTCGACGCGGTGATCACCGCGATGGACAAGCGCCTGCCTGCGATCGCCGAGACCATCACCAGCGAGATGGGTGCGCCGATCCGTATCGCCCAGTCGGTGCAGACCCAGGTGCCGCTGGCGGTGGCGCGGGCGTTCGCCGATGTGCTGGCGCGGTTCGAGTTCGAGGAGCGCATCGGTAACTCGCTGGTCGTCCGCGAACCGTACGGTGTGGTCGCGGCGATCACGCCGTGGAACTATCCGCTGTATCAGGTGGTCGCCAAGGTCATCCCGGCGATCGCGGCGGGGTGCACGGTCGTGCTCAAACCCTCCAACGAGGCGCCGCTGTCGGTGTTCGAGTTCGTCGACGCGCTTGCGGACGCCGGCCTGCCGCCCGGGGTGGTGAATCTGGTGTCGGGGCCGGGGCGGGTGATCGGGGAACGGATGGCGGCCCATGCCGACGTGGATTTCGTGTCGTTCACCGGATCGACCGGTGTCGGCAGCCGGGTGGGTGAACTGGCCGGCGGGACCGTCAAGAAGGTGGCCCTCGAGTTGGGCGGCAAGTCGGCGAACGTGATTCTCGACGGCGCCGACCTCGCGGCGGCGGTGAAGGTCGGCGTCGGCAACGCGTTTCTCAATGGGGGGCAGACATGCATGGCGTGGACCCGCATGCTCGTCCCACAGGACCGCTACGGCGATGCGCTCGACCTGGTCGAGGCCGCGGTGTCGAAGTACACCGTCGGCGACCCGTGGGATCCCGGTACCCGGATCGGGCCGTCGGCATCTGAAAGTCAGTACCGGACCGTGCTCGGCTTCATCGAGCGTGCTCAGCGCGACGGCGCGCGGCTGCTCACAGGCGGCGCGGAGAAGATCGCCGACACCGGCTATTTCGTGGCACCCACGGTCTTCGCCGACGTCGACCCCGACTCCGAGTTAGGCCAGGAGGAGGTGTTCGGTCCCGTGCTGGCCGTCATCCCCTACCGTGACACCGACGACGCGCTGGCGATTGCCAACGGCACGCCCTACGGCCTGTCCGGGGCGGTGTGGGCAGCTGACGACGACACCGCCATCGCGTTCGCGCGCCAGGTGCAGACCGGTCAGCTCGACATCAACGGCGGAAAGTACAACCCGGCAGCGCCGTTCGGCGGCTTTAAGAAGTCCGGCATCGGCCGCGAGCTCGGCCCCATCGGGTTCGAGGAGTTCCTACAGGTGAAGTCCCTGCAACTGCCCTGAACCCGTCCCACCGAGAGCCTGGAGGCCTGTCATGTCGGTAACCACCGAGCCGCTCCGCATCACCACCAACGGGTCAGTGCAGACCTGGACCATCAACCGTCCCGAGCAGGGCAACGCGATCACCGGCAAAGACGTCATCGCCGCGTTCGAGGTCGCCGCCGAACAGGCCAACTCCGACAACGGATTGCGTGCCGTCATCCTCACCGCGGAGGGCAAGATCTTCTCCGCCGGCGGCAATGTCAAGGAGATGGCCGACGGCCAGGGCATGTTCGGTCTCGCGCCGATCGAGCAGCGCTACGCCTACGTCGACGGCATCCAACGCATACCCCGCGCCCTCGGCCGACTCGAGGTCCCGCTGATCGCGGCTGTCAACGGTGCCGCCATCGGGGCTGGCTGCGATCTGGCCTTGATGTGCGATATCCGGATTGCCTCCGAACGCGCCTCGTTCGCCGAGAGCTTCGTGCAACTGGGCCTGATCCCGGGCGATGGTGGGAGCTGGTTCCTGCAGCGCGCCATCGGTTACGAGCGGGCCGCCGAGATGACCTTCACCGGCGACCGCATCGACGCCGTCACCGCGCTGGACTGGGGTCTGGTGAGCCGCGTCGTCCCCCATGACGAACTGCTCAGCACAGCAGAGGATCTCGCCGACCGCATCGCCAAGAATCCGGCGCATGCCCTGCGCATGGCCAAGCGCCTGCTGCAGGAGTCGCGTACCGGCGCGCTGGAATCCACACTGGGTATGGCGGCGGCCATGCAGCCGCTGGCCCACCACGACGCCGAACACGAGGCGCGGATCCACCGATGGCGGACCACCTGATGGCCGGCGTTCGGCTGGTCCCTCCGGCAGGGGTCGGCCACGCCGACACCGCGACGTTGCGCGCCGAGGTCCGTGCCTTTGTAGCCGGGCAATTGTCCGCCGGCACCTTCGTCCCGTCCGTCGACTCCTGGCTGTGCGGGTGGGACGAGGCGTTCACCGCAGCGCTGGCCCAACACGGTTACCTGGGCATGACGGTCCCCGAAGAGTATGGCGGGCAGGGCCGTTCGCATATTGAGCGGTTCGTAGTGACCGAGGAGCTGCTCGCGGCGGGGGCCCCCGTGGCCGCGCACTGGATCGCCGATCGCCAGATCGTGCCGGCACTGCTCAAGAACGGCACCGAGGCCCAGAAGCGGGAGTTCCTGCCGAAGATCGCCGCCGGGGAGTGCTTCTTCGGTATCGGGATGAGCGAACCGGATTCGGGATCCGACCTCGCCAGCGTGCGCACCAAGGCCACTCCCGTCGACGGCGGCTGGTCGCTGTCGGGAACCAAGGTGTGGACCTCTGGAGCACACCGCGCGCACGCGTTCATCGTGCTGGCCCGGACCGCACCCGTCGACCCGGCGCACCGCCACGACGGCCTGAGTCAGTTCATCGTCAGGTTCGACGGTCCCGGCGTCGAGGTGCGGCCCATCGTGTCGATGAACGGCAGCCACCATTTCAACGAGGTGATCCTCGACGACGCGTTCGTCAGCGACGACATGGTGTTCGGCGAAATCGGTCAGGGTTGGCGCCAGGTCACCTCGGAGCTGGCCTTCGAACGCAGCGGACCCGAGCGGCTGCTGTCCACGTTCCCGCTTCTGGCGGCCTCCGCGGAGAGCATAGCGCAACACCAGATGCCCTGCGACGACGGACTCGGGCGACTCGTTGCCAGAGTGGCCGGCCTGCACCACATGTCGAGCGCCGTGGCCGGTGCGCTGCAGCGCCACGAAGCTGCGGATGTGCCCGCCGCGGTGGTGAAGCTGCTCGGCACCACCACCGAAGGCGACATCGCCGACTTCGCCGACCTGCGCACCGGCGATGAGACCGCCACGGACGAGGCGTTCCGGGGACTGATCACGGCCGCGGTCGATCAGCGGCCCGGGTTCACGCTGCGCGGCGGGACGACCGAGGTGCTGCGCGGAGTCATCGCGCGGGGATTGGGGCTGCGATGACCGTCGATCCCGAACTGACCGCGATGATGGACGGCGTTCTCGCCGCCCACGGGGGGAAGCACCCGTCTACGGGCATGGTGACGCGCGATGCCGAACTGTGGCACGTCCTCGATGAATTGGGCCTCGTCCGGTTGACCGGCGCGCCGGACCATGGCGGCAGTGGAGCAGGCTGGCCGGAGGCCGCCGAATTGATGTCGGCCGCGGTCAGGAACGCCGTGCGGGTGCCGCTGCCCGAACACGACCTGCTGGCCTGTTGGTTGCTCGAGGCGGCCGGCCGCCCGGTCGATAGCGCCCCGCGCACGGTGTGTGTGCTCGACGACTCCGGCACAGCCACCGGGGTCCCATGGGCGTCCACCGCCGAGCGGGTGGTGGTTGTCTGGTCCGGCAACGACGGGCGACACCTCCTTGCCGATGCCGATGCCGCCGGGCTCCAAATCACTCCCGGTACCAACATGATCGGTGAGCCGCGCGACACCGTCACCGTGGACATCGCCGCCCTGGCACCCAACGCGGTCACGGTGGACCCCGCCCTCGTGGCACAGTTGCACCGTAAGTCGGCGCTAGTGCGGTCGATCCAGGTCTGCGCGGCGCTCGACGTCATCGTCGACGTCGTCACCGAACACACCACCTCACGAAGTCAGTTCGGCCGTCCCCTGTCGAAATTCCAGGCGATTCAACATCTGGTCGCCGACCTCGCCGCCGAGGCGGCGTTGGCGCGGGCCGCCACCGAGGCCGCGGTGTCCACCGCCGTCGCCAGCGACTGGTCGGCACCAAATCTCGACTTCCTGGTGTCCGTCGCGCGCTCCTGCACCGGGCATGCGGCATCGGTGGTGGTGCGCAACGCCCACCAGGCGCTCGGGGCGATCGGCACCACCATCGAACACCGGCTGCACCTCTACACCCGCGCGGCTCTGGCCTGGCGTTCGGAGTACGGATCGGTGCGGCACTGGGACGAGCAGGTGACGCGCAGCGCGGTGGCGGCCGGCGCGGCCGGGCTGTGGGCCCTGATCACCGACTGAGGTGTTCCGCTGACCGGGCGGCGCGGTGTCGCGGCGCACACCGTGACGGTTCACTCGTCACCATGACCAACGAGATCACGCTGCCGGAAGTCCAGGAGTTCATCGCCGCTTTCTGGTACCACTACGACCAGGGACAGTTCGATGTGCTCGCCGGCTATGTCGCCGACGAGATGCACTACCTCAGCCGGTCGGACTCCGGCAACTGCCCTTTCGAGGAGCTTCTGGCCGCCGAGCTGCAGGGTGGCTCCGAGACGCTGGCGTGGCTGAGCAAGCACCGCGACGAGAACCCGTATCCGCTGCGCCATCACGCCACCAACATCTTCCGCACCGGCAGCGTCACCGGCCCGCACGGCACAGTCACCACGGCCCGCTTCTACCTGTATGTCAACCAGGTCACCAACAACGTGCCGTTCGACGTGTCCTCCGGCGTGGTCGATGTCGGCATCCGGCGCGACGGCGACCGCCTGGCGTTGACCTCGATGACCGTCATCCTCGACGCCGAGGACTCGATTCCGTTCGTGGAGCACCGGGCGAAGACCGCGACCGGCGCATGAGCCGGGCGCGGGACACCTTCGGCGGCGGCACCGCCGTCATCACGGGAGCCGGCGCCGGAATCGGCGCCGGACTGGCCCGGCACGCTCACCGCCTCGGGATGACGGTCGTGTTGACCGACGTGGACGGTCCGGCGGTGGAGTCGTTACGCGACGAACTCCGGGCCGACGGCGGCACTGCGCACGCCGAAGTCTGCGACGTCCGGGACGCCGACGCGATGGACGCCCTCGCCGAACACGTCTACCGGGACGTCGGACCGGTGCGGCTTCTGGTCAACAACGCCGGTGTCGAGCAGTTCGGCTACCTGTGGGACACCCCGGTGGCCAACTGGAACAGGGTGATGGACATCAACGTCTCCGGTGTCTTCCACGGGGTGCGCGCATTCCTGCCCAGGATGATCTCAGCAGGCGTCCCGGCCTGGGTGTGGAACCTGTCCTCGATCGGCGGGGTGGCGAGCGTCCCGTTGCAGGCGCCGTACATCGTCAGCAAGCATGCGGTGCTCGCGCTCACCGAATGTTTGCGGCTCGAAGTGGAATTGGCCGGCCACGGCGGCCTGATCCATGTGCAGGCCGTGCTGCCCGGTGCGGTGAAGTCGAACATTTTCGAGACGGCCGGCGGCGTCGACCCCGCCGTCGCGGGAACTGATGTCACCGCCGCCGAGTCCCAACGCGAGGCGATGCTCGACATCAAGGCTGCCGCAATGGATCCCGTCGAAGCCGCCGAGGTGGTGTTCGAGCAGTCCGCCGACGGCGCGTTCTATCTGCTGACCCAACCGGAGTACGTCGCGTCCGCGATGGCCGAACGGGCCGGCGTGCTTACGTCGCTGACACCTCCTCAGCTTCGCACAAAACGCCGCTTCGACCCGTCCAGGCACTGAGGGTATTCGCGATGCCCCACCGCCCGACACTCGATCCCGACGCCGCGGCCCGTGTCGCCGCCTTCGGCCCGCCGGTTCCGATTCGGGAACGGGGACTGCAGGCAGTCCGTGACGCACTCGAATCAGCGCCTCCTCCAACCGATATGCCGGCAATGGCCGAGATCTGCGACGCCGAGGTGGCCGCACCGGGCGGCCCGGTCCCGGTACGGATCTACCGTCCCGACGACGCAGGTGATCCCGCCCCGGTGATCGTGCATCTGCACGGCGGCGGGTTGGTGATGGGTTCGAACCGTTCATTCGAGCCGATGGCCAGGGCACTCGCCGCGGCCAGCGGTGCCGCCGTCGTGGCTGTCGATTACCGGTTGGCGCCCGAGCATCCGCCACCGGCACAGTTCGAGGACGCATGGGCGGTGACCGACTGGGTGGCCGCCGAGGCGCAGCGGCTCGGGTTCGACGGGCGCAGGATCGTCGTCTCGGGCGACAGTGCCGGCGGCGGCCTGGCCGCGGCTATCACGCTGGCCGCGCGGGACGGCGGCGGCCCCGGACTGTTCGCACAGGTGCTGATGTACCCGGGAGTGGACCGCGACATGGCCGCCCCGTCTGTCGTGGCAAATCCGAATGCTCCCATGCTGATTCACGAGGACATCGTGTACCTGCACGAGCTCGCCGACATCGGTGCGGGGCCTCCCCACGACACCCGGCGAGTCCCGGCCTACGCCGCCGATCTGTCCGGCCTGCCGCAGGCAATCGTGGTCACCGCCGAACTCGATCCGATCACCGACTGGGGCGAACGCTACGCCGGAAGGCTCCGTGATGCCGGGGTGCAGACGACCCTCACCCGCTATCCGGGCATGTACCACGGCTTCCTGATGCGGTCGGAGGCCACCGCGCGCGGCCGCCTGGCGATGGCCGAGGTCGGGGCGTTGCTGCGCGCGAAGTTCACCAACGCACTGCCCTTTCCGCACTGATCTCCGAGCGCCGACCAGTCTCCCAGTGGCCGGACATGTCCGGTTCTGACCCCGGTGCGGAAAACCACAATTGACCACAGCAATGGCGCACCCACGCCGGATCTGAAGAAAAGGAGTACCGATGCTCACCGACGAACGGCGCAGGGAACTGTCTGACATCCTGCGCCCCGCGGCGCCGCCGCGCGAGGTCGACAACGTCTACACCGACAATCAGCGGCAGCGCCTGCTGGATGTCGTGCGCGAAGACGCACCGTGGAGTCTGATCATCGCCCAGCACTTCTCGTCCCCTGAAGAGTTGATGGCGACGATGAGCGGCCAGTTTCCCGAGGGCTTCACTCCCACCCTGGATCTGTTCCTGACACCCACCTTCCGCGGACACCTCGCCAACTACGGCACCGTCCTCTACCCCGAGTTGCACGACTGCTTTTACAACGCGCAGTTCCTTGAAGAGGCGAAATCCTATTGGGGTGCGGAGTACGCCAAACCGCAGATGATGCTGTTCAACATCAACGGCCCGTGCTGCAACCGCGACCCCGGCCACCTGGACTCTCCCAGCTTCCGCGGCGTGCGCTACGAGAACGCACCGACGTGGCTGGTCAGCGTGATGGGCAAGTCCGGGCTGTTCACCGACTACCTGATCAAGATGGCGCAGGTCATCACCTGGTTCTCACACGATGAAGGCAGCGGGTTCACCTACTGGCCCGACGGCCCACTCAAGGCGCCCAAGCGGGTGCAGCCCCCGGTGTACAACCGCGGCGTCGTGGTGCAGAACGAGATGATGATGCACCGCGGCGAGGCCAACGGACCACTGGAACAACAGGTTCCGGCGGGTCTGTCCTTCGACACGGTGTTCGCGGGCGACCCGGAATCCCGTGACCACTGGGTGCTGCGCAACGGTGACGACGTCATCGCCCGTCACCACACCGACGAGCTGCGGTTCCTGGTGCACTGGTCGGCGGAGGTGTACTCCGATTACGACGAGCTGAAGAAGAACATGGACCACTCCGACGACCTGACGATCGACAGGGCGATCGACATGATGGTCGACGATCTGGCCAAGAAGGGCATCAAGATCGACGTCCCCAGCGCGCCACTGCATGATCCGGCCTTCATCGGGGCGCTGAACGCCGCCTACGACCTCGGCGGCCCCGCCGCCTACCCCGAGGAAGCGCCACTGAGCGCGTTCGTCATGTCCTGACCGCCGGCCCACCGGACGGTGTGCTGCGGCCGTCAGGCCGCCCGGCCGCCCGGTGGTGCGGGTCCGCCGGGTTCGCCGGGATCGTCGGCGGTTCGTGGGGTGTCCGGTTCCGCGACGCGGACTTGGCTGCCCGCCGCGGGCTCGGCCGGCTCGGGATTGTCGGGTTCCGGGTTGTCTGGTGGGCGGAGGAGTCGTTCGGGTTGGTGGTAGTAGTTGAGCCGGGCTTGGCCGGTGTCCAGTGTCGGGGGTGGGATCCATTCCACCTCGCAGCGGTCGTTCATCCGGGTCGACCAACCACCGCCGTCGGCGCCGACGCTGCGGTTATCCGGCCCGCACGCCAGGCCCATTTCATCGACGTTGGTGTTCCCGCCATCGACCCAGTCCGCGACGACGTGATGAGTCTGGGAGCCGTACGCGCCGACCGTGCAGCACGGCTTGGTACACCCGCCATCACGGGCGATCAGCATGATCCGCTGCGCCGGGGAGGCGACGCGTTTAGTGCGGAACAACTCCAACGCCGACCCGCTGGCCCGGTCGAACACCGCCAAATAGTGATTGGCATGCCCGGCCATCCGGATCACCTCCGAGATCGGCACCACCGTGCCCCCACCGGTGACACCGACCCCGGCCCGAGACTCCAAATCCTGCACCGTGGTACGGATGATCACCGACACCGGCAACCCATTGAGCTGCCCCAGCTGCCCACTCATCAACGCGATCCGCCCGGCCGCGACCAGCGCATCATGCTGGCGCTGGGCCAGGCTGCGATGATCGTTGTCGATCTGGGCCTGCGACGGCGTCCCCGACGTACACGGCTCGGGATCGTCGGGATTACACATCCCCGGCGCGGCCAACCTCGCGAAAATCGGCTCCCACACCGCCCACGCCTCCGGAGTCAACGTCGCAGACAGGTCGACCATCGCGTCGCCACGCTGCTTGTGCTTGGTGA